>JBGMQU010000010.1:15010-18291 GCA_048060725.1 Gemmatimonadota bacterium
CCATGCCGTTCGACGCGGCGTTCCACCCGAATCTCAGCGGGCGGCCGCGTTCGAGATCGATGGGGGCGCTGTCCAGGAACGTGCCATCGGGAGCGAAGCGGTGGATCCGTCGGTTCCGGACGTCCGGTACGAGCAGCGTGTCCCCCGCGGAGATCATCACGTCCAGCGGCCCGCGCCCGAACTCGCCCGGCCCCGACCCGGGGGCCCCGACGGTGCGTAGAAGCTCCCCGGTCGGCGAGAACACCCTCACCTCGCGGGCCTGACGGTCGGACACGAAGATCTCTCCGCTCGAATTCAGCGCGATGGATCCGACCTGGCCGAACTGGTAGTCGGGGTCACCCCCGAGCGCCCCGATCCGCAGGTCTTCCTCCACAGTCCACGCCTCGACGTCCGTCCACAGGCCCACATCCGGGTTCGACACGACGGTGATGCCGGCGCTGTCCGTCATCGTCCCCGCCCACACCGATCGGTCGGTCTCGGGCGCACAGCACGCGAAGACGATGATGAGAGCGCCCGCGCATGCGGTGCTCGCCCGTCGCTGCGGAGTCGCCGATGGACGCCGCCGTGAGCTCATCGCGATCTCCTGGTGTTCGTGTGCGGTGGCCGGTCACCGCGCCCTCGGGCGAGGTCTGCAGGATTCTGTCGAAGCCATGCCGGGGGCGGCAAGGCTTCCGGCCAGACGCTTGCCGGGAAACGGGTCTCCGGGCTGGCGTACTCACCTTTCCAGACACAGACTTACGGCCACGACAGCCTCATATGGGAGTGCGGATGAGCGAGAATGACGTGCTGGACTATGCGATCGTGGGCGGCGGCGTTTCAGGCATCTACAGCGGCTGGCGCCTTCTCGAGCAGGAAACTCCCGACCCGCGCCCCGCGGTCGCGCTGTTCGAGTCGAGCCCGCGGCTCGGGGGCCGGTTGCTGTCGGTCATCCCTCCAAAAATTCCCAGCGCGCGCGTCGAACTCGGCGGGATGCGCTACATCAAAGACACCCAACCCTGGGTGACCGCCCTGGTCGAGCATCTCGGGCTCGCCACGGAGGCCCTCGCGGCTGCCGAGGCGCAGAACTTCTGTTACGTCCGGGGCGACCATCTGCGGATGTTCCAGCTCACCGACTGGACAGACGTACCCTATGCGCTCGGGCCATACGAGCGCTCGGAAGAACAGCTCGGCAACCTCACCGGGGTCGCGGCGATGCGGGCGCTCAAGAAGACGATCTACGACCTTCTCGGGAAGGACATTCGCCACTGGACCGAGTTGGGGACGGAGATGACCGCGGCCGACTGGGAGAAAGTCGCCACGGAGGGTCTCTACGACGGGACGCCGCTCTACGAACTGACGATGCAGTATCTGATGTTCCGCCAAATCAGCCACGAAGCGTACCTCATGGCGCAGGACACGAGCGGGTACGACAGCATCCTCCACACGTGGAACGCGGCGGACGGCTTCGGGTGGAATGTCGGGGACTACGGACCCCACGTGAGCTATCTGCACGTGACGGACGGCTACCAGGCCGTGCCCGACATGCTCGCCGAGCAGTTCAAGGCGTCGGGCGGGCAGATCCACATGGAGACCCGGCTTCGCAGCTTCGACTTCGATGACGAGAGTCAGACGGTCAGCCTCGAGGTCGAGTGGGGCAACTCGATCCGGACGGTGACCGCGCGCCACCTCATCCTCGCCATGCCGCGACGCTCGATCGAACTGCTGGCCCAGACGGGCCCGGTGCTGGACCCGTCGAACGACGACGTGCACGAGCTGATCGAATCGGTCACCCCGATCCCCCTCTTCAAGCTGGCGATCTGTTACCGGTACCCGTGGTGGGAGGACATCGCTCCGGTGGATACCGGGGATGGCGAACTGAAGTCGATCACGGCGGGCAAGTCGACCACGGATCTGCCGGTGCGTCAGTGCTACTATTGGAAGGTCGACCCCGATACCGGAAAAGCCGTCATCCTCATTTACGACGACGGGGTCGCGCTCGACTACTGGGTCGGGTTGAGAGACTCCACGCAGCCATCGTTCCCCAACGACCCCGGCGAACTGCCGCCCGACTTCGATCTGGGGGATTGGGCCGACTTCCCCGCGCCGAAACGGATGGTCGAGGAGGTCCACCGTCAGCTCATCGAGTTGCACGGAGTCGACCCGGCCGACGTCCCGGAGCCGTATTCGGCCGCATATCGAGACTGGGGCGAGGACCCGTACGGCGGTGGCGCGAACTTCTGGCCTGTCGGCGTGAAGAGCTTCGATGTCGGCCACAGGGTCATCCAGCCGAAACCCCCGTACCCGGTCTACATCTGCGGCGAGGCGTACTCGCATGCGCAGGGGTGGGTGGAAGGCGCTCTGGCCACCGCCGAGGAGATGCTCCAGGGTCCGATCGGCATCCGGCCGCCGTCCTGGCACGAAACAGAGGTGCCCGGGGCCTGACGTTACCGGCTCGTCCGGAACATGTTGATCCGACGCGCGAGAACATCGTTAACGAGAGGAAGACACATGACGGGATCGTTCTCTACCCTTCGAAGCTTTTCGATGCGCCTCCCGATATCGATCGCGGCGGTGTCGCTAGCCGGGCTGTCGCTCGCAGCCTCGTCGCTCGCGGCGTCGTCGCTCGCGGTCGGCTCGGACGTCGCGCAGGAACCTCCGGGCAGGCCCCAGGATGTGGCTGCCGCGCGTTCGCTCCCGGCGGACACGACGATCACGGCCACCGACCAGGTGACGATCGGGGGCGTCGTGGTGCCGTACCGGGTGACCACGGGCACTCAGCCGGTGTACGGGGATGACGGAACCGTGGATGCCGCGCTCTACTACACGTACTACGAGCGCACCGACGTCGATGACCTGTCCCGCCGCCCGCTCTTTATCTCGTTCAACGGAGGGCCGGGCTCGGGCTCGCTCTGGATGCACCTGGGGTATACGAGTCCGAAGCAGCTCATCGTCGACGACGAGGGATATCCCATCCAGCCCTATGGTGTGCGGGACAACCCGCACTCGATCCTGGACGTGGCGGACATCGTCTACGTGAATCCGGTGAACACGGGCTTCTCGCGGATCCTCGACCCCGACGTCGACCGCGAGACGTTCTTCGGCGCTCAGCCGGACGTCACGTACCTGGCGAAGTGGATCGACGTGTTCGTCTCCCGGCAGGGACGCTGGACATCGCCCAAGTACCTGATCGGCGAGAGCTACGGAACCATGCGAGTGGCGGGGCTGGCGGGACAGCTACAGAACGCGCACTGGATGTATCTGAACGGCGTGATTCTCGTCTCCCCCACGGGTCTCGGACTCGA
>JBGMQU010000010.1:18391-25605 GCA_048060725.1 Gemmatimonadota bacterium
CAACCTCGCGGTGCCGAACTCCTACTTCTGGAAAGAACTGCTCCGCGACGAAGGTTACACGATCGGACGGCTCGACTCCCGGTACCTGGGCATCGATCGACAGGACGCGGGAACCCGCCCCGACTATTCGCCGGAGCTTACCTCCTGGAACCATGCGTTCGCCCCTGCGATCAACCACTACCTGCGCGATGAGTTGGGCTTCAAGACCGACCTCCAGTACTACCTGTTCGGTCCGGTCGGCCGCTGGTCCGGCGGCAACCCGAACTACAACGGCGGCGAGCAGCTGCGTCAGGCGATGGCCCAGAACCCGTTTCTGCACGTGATGGTGCAGTCCGGCTACTACGACGGGGCGACGGACTACTTCACGGCCAAGTACGTGCTATGGAACATGGATCCCGGCGGCAGGCTCGGGGACCGCATCCGCTGGGAAGGCTACCGAAGCGGACACATGATGTACCTGCGGGCCGAGGACCTCGAGACCTCGAACGAGGACATCCGCGAGTTCATCCGGGCCAGCCTCACCGAGGACGGTCAGCCCGCGAGCTATCGGCGCCCCGGCAACCGATGAGCGACGGCGCGGGTCTCGCGCGTCTCCCACACCCGGGCCACATTCCTCCGTAACGGAAGTGGCCGAACCAGCAGACTCCAGCCGTTTCTCAGGGGAGGCTTCGGTCCAGCTCCGCTCACCCAAAGGAGGCTCACAATGCGTCGAATCAATGCGTTAACCGCGGTCCTCGTGCTTCTCGGTGTCCTGGCTTTCGTTGGACCCGTCCAGGCCCAGGAGTCACCACTCGTCGGTGCGTGGATCGCGACAGGTTGGGACGGACAGGACGGCGATCCTCAGGCGGGGCTACTGATTTTCACAGAGACCAATTACAGCATGATGTTCGTTCCGGCGGGCATGATGCGGGCAGAATGGACAGGTGAGACCCAGACTGACGCCGATTTGGTAGCGGCGTTCAACACGCTGGTCGCCAACTCGGGCAGGTACACGTGGAGCGGCAACGAGTTCACCACCGAAGCCTATGTGGCTCTCAGTCCCTCATACATGGCGTCCTGGGGCGAGAACCACGAGACCTTCACGTTCCGCATCGAGGGGGAGACGCTCCACGTGACGTGGCCAGATGATTTCGGGGCCGCCAGCGGGAGCGTCGGTACGTTTCGCAAGGTTGGGTAAGCCGTTGCCGGGCTGAAGTCGCGCGTCGGTGGGCGCGGACCACATCGGTCTGGAGAGGAGCTTCCAACTGAAGCCCGGCGGGCTCAGTGGTCCGAGCCTGGCGCCTTTGCCCACCGAATCGGCTGATCGGTCTGACCGAACGTGAAGAAGTGCTGGTTCTCGTCGAGGTGTGGCATCTCATCGAACATGAACTCCGCACGGATCGTGAACAGACAGTTCTGCTGGGCCTGCTCGCGTATCGCGTCGCATTCCTCGGGCGTGGCCCCCTCGGGGCATTCGATCGGACGCGTCCCGGGTGTCGCGCAACGAGGCTCCTCGAGCATGATCTTCGAAGGCACGTGCTCGCCCGAAGCCGAACAGTGGAGCCGTAGCAGGTGGAGCGAAAGGAAATCTGCGCTACCGGCGGGCGCCGCGATCTGCAACTCCACGACCGCCCTGATCCCGGCCTCGGTGGAGTCGACCGCCAACCTTCCATTGTCGACGGAGGCCGTGATGATCGGGTTCCGGACGGGCTGGAGCGCGGTGTCGTAGATGACGGGTGGCCCACAGGCGACCGCCAGAATGGGGAGTGCGACCAGAACGAGGAGCGCGAAACGGAGCGTCGTTACAGGGCGTATAAAGCCCCTCCGGGCTGAGGAATCTTCACCGACAATTTACGTATCATGTAGCGGGAGTGTCCAGAGGCGAACGAGGAAAGGATGGTCTCGATGTCGGATCACGAAGCCCAGGATCACGCCGGCGTGGCGATTCACCCGCCCCTTTTGCTCGCGCTCTGCCTCGGCGCAGGCTTCCTGGCGCGCCGCCTTTTGCCGCTTTCGTTTGTTTCGGCCGGCGCATCTGCGGCCGCCGGTCCCGTTCTCACGGGCGGTTCTCTCGCCCTGTTCGTCTGGGCCATCCTGACGATGCGAAGGGCCGGTGGCTCGATACCGACGAACCGACCCACGGAGACGATCGTCTCCGTGGGCCCGTACCGCTATTCCCGTAATCCGATCTACCTGTCGATGTTGTTGCTTCAGATCGGTGTCGGGCTCTGGGCGAACAGCCTGTGGTTCTTCGGTTTCGCGGCGATCGCCGCGTTCGTGCTCGCGTGGGGGGTAGTAGCCCGCGAGGAGCGGTATCTCGAGAGGAAGCTGGGACCCGAGTACACCTCCTATCGCGCTCACGTTCGACGCTGGATCTAGCCAGACCTGCGGTACGCAGGACCATCGGGGGTACGGACCCGGGAGCCGGGGGTACGGACCCGGGAGCCGGGGTTGCGGGCCCGGTAGCCGCGCGCCTTCTTGAACGCGCCCACGAACGATCGTTCGAGCAAGGATCACTCCAGACGAAGGCCCGCCCATGACCCCGTCCGAATCGCTGGGGGCAAGCCCCAAGCTCCTCCGCAGCTCGGTCGATGTGTTCGTCCATATTTCATTGATCGCGATCCTCGCCGTCTGGTCCTTTCGGATCTTCAAGCCGTTTCTGGTCCCGGTGGTCTGGGGCGTCATCCTCGCGGTCGCGCTCTTCCCGCTGTTCACGATACTGGTGAGGCTTCTGGGCGGCAGGATGAAGCTCGCCGGCTTTCTTTTCACGGTCGTGACGCTCGGCTTGATCCTGTACCCGACGTATCAGTTGTCGGATTCGTTCGTGGGGAGCGTGAGTCGTGTCGCGGCCGGGCTCGAGGCGGGCACGGTGAAGGTGCCCCCGCCGCCGAGTGGGGTCCAGGACTGGCCGGTCTTCGGGGATCGGCTGTACGCCGTGTGGGGCGACGCATCGTCCAACCTCGATGCGCTGCTGGAGCGGATGCGGCCGCAGATCAGGACGGCGGGGTTCGCCGTGCTCGGGTTGGTCGCCAGTATGGCGAAGGGGATGCTTCAGACCATCGTCGCGATTCTCATCGCGACCTACGCGATGGCGAACGCCGGACGAGGGCGCGCGGGCGCGCGAGCGCTCCTCGGGCGGATCGGCGGAGAACGAGGCTCCGACCTGGCGGACATGGCGGCGGCGACGATCCGAAGCGTCGCCCAGGGCGTCGTGGGCGTCGCGCTGATCCAGGCGTTCCTGGCCGGTCTCGGGATGGCGTTGATGGGGATCCCGGGGTGGGGTGTCTGGACCGTGCTGGTGCTTGTGCTTGCCGTGGTGCAATTGCCTGTGCTTCTCGTGGTCGGCCCGGCGATTATCTATGTCTTCACGACGGATGCGTCGACAGTGCTTGCGGTGATCTTCACCGTGTACGGTGTTCTGGTGAGCGTGAGCGACGCGTTTCTCAAACCGTTGTTCCTCGGGCGAGGGCTCGACATCCCCATGCCGGTCATCCTGATCGGGGCCATCGGTGGGGTGATGTTGTCGGGCATCATCGGCCTGTTCGTGGGCGCGGTCGTGCTGGCGATCGCATATCAGCTGTTCGGCGCCTGGATGGGCTTCGTCGACGCGGCGGAGAGCGCCGACTAGCGTCCGGATTCCGCCTCGACCACACCGTTCATGAACTCGGGGGACCAGCCTCCCCCGAGTGCGCGGTAGAGATCGACCACCGCGGAGAGCCGCAGTTGCAGGGTCTCCGCGACCGAGAGTTGTGCGCTGAATAGCGATCGCTCGATGTCGAGCACTTCGAGATAGCTCGTCCAGCCCCCTTCGTATCTGACTCGCGACATTTCGAGCGCGTCTCCGGCTGCCTCCGCCGCCCGCACGCGGATCTCGTATTCCCGGCCGTACGTTTCCACGGCGACCAGGGCGTCCTCGACCTCGCGGAACGCGTTGAGGATCGTCTGTTCGTATGCGAGCACGAGTTGCTCGGTGCGCGCCTTCTCGATCTCGACGCGCTGCTGGTTCAGGCCGGCGTTGAACAGGGGGCCGAACAGGTTGGCGCCCAGGTTGAACAGCCCGGTCGTGACCGTCATCGACGTCAGATCGCCGCTGCTGACGCCCGCGCTGCCCGTGAGCGATAGCGAGGGGAACTTGAGCGCCTCCGCGACCCCGATCCGGGCGGTCTGTGCGGCGAGCCTGCGCTCGGCGGCGAGGATGTCGGGTCGGCGTTCCAGCAATTCGGACGGGAGTCCTGCGGGGATCTCGAGAGGGAAGACCTGATCCTGTATCGCCAGGCCGCGCGGAATGTCGAGCGGCGGCGACCCCAGCAACAGCGCCAGGGCGTGCTCCGTCTGGGCGCGTGCGCGCTCGATGACCTGCACGGTCGCCTCGGCCTGTGTCACCTGGATTTCGGCCTGCTTCACGTCCACCTCGGAGATCACGCCCGCGTCGAACCGGGTTTGCGTGATGTCGAGGGCGTCTTCGCGCACCCTCACCGTCTCGTCCGAGATCGACAGTCTCGCGTCGAGATCTCTCAGCAGGAGATAGAAGCCCGCGATGTCCGCGACGAGCGCGATCGTTACGGCACGGAACGACTCTTCGGTCGCGAGCAGCTCGTTGAGGGCCGCCTCGTTCGATCGCGCGATCCGGCCCCACAGGTCGACTTCCCAGGAGGTGCTGAGCCCGCCGAGCACATCGACGTTTACGTAGTTGCCGTCCGCTCCTTCGGTAGTCGCTGCGTCGAACGATGTGCCCACCGAGTAGTCGACCCGTGGGAACTTCTCCGATCGCGCGATCCCGAGGGCGGCGCGCGCCTCGCCGATTCGGGCCAGTTCCACCCGCAGGTTGCGGTTGTCCGACAGGCCCGTTTCGATGAGGTCCTGGAGCACCGGATCCTCGAACAGTTCCCACCATTCGAGCCCGGCGATCGTTGCCCCGTCATCTGCCTGGGCGCGATACGCGCCCGCGGCCGGCGTGATCGGACGCTGATAATCGGGTCCGGCGGTACACGCGACGAGGAACGATCCGAGGATCGACCCGAAAACCGGGACGAGGCGAAAGCCGACGATCGAACTACGCATTCCGGAGTCTCCGGCCGTGCGCGAACTTCTCGATCAGACCAAACGCGATGACGAGGTAGACCACCGCCGCCACGATCTGAAGCACGCGCGTGAGAACCTTGGATCCCGCGTCCGTCGTCGATGTCGTAGTAGACCCGATGATGAGCAGGACCGTGCTGAACGCCATCCCCCCGAGCTTGGCGTACTTCCAGTTCGACGTGATCAGCTGTCCGAAGAGGAGCCCGGCGAGCAGCACGAGCACGAGCAGGTAGTAGAACGTCGGCACCGCGATGAGGAGGTTGTAGATGAGAATCGCGAGCAGACCTCCGGCCGTGTTCGCCGCGATCATGGCCGTGCCGGCGGTCTTCCCTGCACCCAGACTCGGGTTCTGGGCGAGCAACGCGACGAAAATGAGGATTAGCGCCGATTCCGCGAGGTTGAAGAACAGGAACACGAGAAGCATGGGATACACGACCGCCGTGCTCTTGAGGGCCGATACGACCCTCGCATCGGGGCCGGGCGGTAGCGCGGGCTGCTGAGCCGCGAGCTGCTCAGCACTCGCGGTTGCGGCGGGCCACGGGAACAGCGCCGCGGCGAACCAGACGCACAGCATCGCGACGGCGGTGCTGATGACCAGGCTCTGCGCGATCACGAGGGCGAGAAAGCCGGATTGGAGCGAGACGAGCGGGATCACCGTGAGCGCGATGAGGAGCCACATCGTGACGAGCGGAGATCTGTCTCCGGTCGAGCCGTAGAACACGGCCATGAGCAGCCACGCCATCATGAGCAGGAACGCCCCCGAGTACGGAAGCAACACGGCGCTGACGACCAGTCCGAACGCGGAGGCTCCCGCGACGACGGCGACGAACGCGATCGCACCTTTCGGCGTGAGGCTTTTGCCGCCAGGCACCAGCACCGCGGCCGCCAGAAGCGGCACGGTGTACGAGAGCGGCCACGAGATCCCGAGCCCCACGGCACATGCCGCGGTCACTCCTACCGCGTATCGGAGGATGGAACGGGTACGTTCGTCCAGCCGCGTCCGGGGTCGGGCGGCGACCGCGCTAGCGGACAAAGGATAGCCAGCTGATCAGACGAATCTGGACCCTGGCGATGGCCGAGAGGATCGGATGTCCGGCGGTGTAAATCACGACCGTGGCCTGCCCGCCGGCCCGGAGCAGGGTTCGGGCTTCCTCTTCGATGCCGATCACCACCGGAAAACGCTGAGGGTCGCGCAGCCAGCCTTTCGTCTCCGACACGGTCTGCAGCGATCCGAGAGATCCGTCGGGACCCTCGCTGATCCCGAAGCCGACGGTGCGGACGACGCCGGTGAACACGCGCCCGGGAGCTACGTCGAGCACGACGTCGGCGCGATCCCCGGGGGCGATGTGCCCGAGGTTGTTCTCGCGCATGTCCGCCTGGATCCACCCGTCTGTCGCGGAGACGAAGGTTCCGAGAGGCTGTCCCGCGGGAGCGTAGTATCCAACGTCAATTCGGAAATTCTCGATGGCGCCCCGCGAGGGAGCGAGAACCGTGGTGAACTCCAGGTCCAGACGGGCGCGGTCGACGGCCGAGATCGCGGCCCTGACCTGAGGATTGTCGAGTCCCTCCGGGCCGAGTGTGACCCGCGCGCGTTCGAGATTCGCCTCCGCCGCCGCCACACGCTCCTGAGCCTGGTTGAGCGAAGTCTCGGCCCCGTCGCGATCGGCCTGGGACAGGGCGCCGGAGTTCTGTTCGTCGATCTCGCGGACCCGATCCAGGTTTCGCTGCGCTCGGTCCAGTTGAGCACGGGCCACGCCGAGCTGTGCCGCGGAGGCCTGCACGCCCGCGCTCTGCGCGCCGACATTCTGAATGGCGACGTCGAGTTGCGCCTCGGCGGACGCCAGAGTCAGCTCGTAGGGTCGGCGATCCAGCTGGACGATCACCTGGCCTTCTTCCACGACGTCGTGCAGCCGGACGTCGACCCGCGTGACGTATCCGGACACCTGTGGCACGATCGGGACGACGAAGCCGTCCACCCGCGCCTGATCCGTGTACGGCGCGTAGCGGTCCGCGGCCACGTACCACACGAACAACAGCGCGGAGAGTCCGAAGACGATCTTCGTGACGCGCCCGATACGGCCGGGGTGTTCCACCGGCTCTTCCGCCAGCTCCGCCACCGGCTCTTCCACCGGCTCTTCCACCGGCTCTTCCGCCGG
>JBGMQU010000010.1:25705-45322 GCA_048060725.1 Gemmatimonadota bacterium
CCGGCTCTTCCACCGGCTCTTCCGCCGGAGCCTGATCGCTCATAGTCCCTCGGGTTTCAGTGGTCGTACCGCCAACATGACTCGGGAGGGGTTGGCGTGCGAGTGGCTGCGGTGGACATTGGGGGTCCCACACCCGCAGGCTTCAGGCGCTAGCTTACGCTCATGAGCGAAAAGAAGAAAAAGGTCCGACTCCGCGACGTGCGTGGTGAAGCGCGAGAGCTGATCCTCGCCCAGCGGAGACCGCTCGTCTTCGGTCTCGTGCTGATGGTCATCGGTCGCCTTGCCGGCTTCGTCCTCCCCGCCAGCTCGAAATTCGTCATCGACAACGTCATCGGAGAGGGTCGCGCCGATCTTCTCGTGCCGATCGCCGTGGCAGCCGGCGCCGCAACGCTGGTTCAGGCGGCCGCCTCGTTCGGGCTCGCCAGGATCGTGAGCATCGCCGCCCAGCGGGCGATTCGAGACATGAGGACGACCGTCCAGGCGCACGTGATGCGTCTGCCTGTCTCGTACTTCGACGCCACGAAGAGCGGCACGCTGATCACGCGCATCATGAACGATGCGGAGGGCATCAGGAACCTGGTCGGCACCGGCATCGTCAACCTTGTCGGCGGGTTCGTCACGGCCGCGCTCGCTCTCGGGGTGTTGCTGTGGCTCAACTGGGCGATGACCATCGGAGCGATCGCCCTGTTGGCCGTCTTCGCGGTCGTCATCGGCTGGTCGATGAAACGGCTCCGGCCGATCTTCCGCGAGCGCTGGGAGATCCACTCGCAGGTGACGGGTCGGCTGGGCGAGGCACTCGGCGGTGTGCGGTTGCTCAAGGTCTACGTGGCCGAAGATCGTGAGCGGGCCGTGTTCCATGACGGCGTCGACCGGCTGTTCCGGACCATCGCCGCAACCATCACGGGAACGTCCGCCGTGACCGCGTTTTCGACCGTGGTCGTGGGCGCGATCAGCGTGCTCCTCATGATCGTCGGCAGCCGCGCCATTCTGGCCGGGACCATGACTCTGGGCGACCTGTTCATGTACATCTTCTTCGTCGGGCTCATGGTTGCGCCGCTCGTCCAGATCGCCGCCGTCGGGACCCAGCTCAGTGAGGCGTTCGCCGGTCTCGACAGGATCCGCGAGATCCGCAGCACGCCGACGGAGGACGCGGAGGACGAGCAGCGCGAGCCGGCCGACGAGCTGGAGGGGGCCGTCACGTTCGAAGACGTCGATTTCGAATACGAGGACGACACGCCGGTGCTGAGCGATGTGACGTTCGAGGCGTCGGCCGGCACGACCACCGCGCTCGTCGGGCCGAGCGGGGCGGGGAAGAGCACACTCATCAACCTGGTCATGGCGTTCGCGCGACCGAAGCGCGGGCGCATCCTGGTGGATGGACGCGATCTGGCCACCCTGCGGCTGCGCGACTACCGTCGGCAGCTCGGCGTCGTCATGCAGGACAATTTCCTCTTCGACGGGACCATCGGGGAGAACATCGCCTTCGGTCACCCGGATGCGCCGGAGGACGACATCGTCGCCGCCGCCCGCATCGCGCATTGCGACGAGTTCATCGATCGCTTCGACGACGGGTACGACACGGTGGTTGGTGAGCGAGGCGTCAAGTTGTCCGGTGGTCAGCGGCAGCGGGTCGCCATCGCGCGCGCCATCCTGGCCGACCCGCGGATCCTGATTCTCGATGAGGCCACCTCGAGCCTGGACAGCGAGAGCGAGGCGCTCATCCGCGATGGGCTCAGCCACCTGCGCCGCGGCCGCACGACCTTCGTGATCGCGCATCGACTTTCCACCATCCAGAGCGCAGACCAGATCCTGGTCCTCGACGGGGGGCGCGTCGTCGAGTGCGGGACCCACAACGAGCTGGTGGCGAACGAGAACGGCCTGTACCGCAGGCTCTACGAGAAACAGCGCCTGATGGTGGAGGACGCGTTCGTGAATCCGGGGGAAGACCCGGTCCCGGAGGCGGAGCGGCCGGAGGCGGAACCGGACGAGGAGAAGGCCATCAAGTCCATGTCTCGCCGGCTGTGAACCCGCTGGTGACCGGTTGGGGCGGCGATCGCGCCGTGCTCCTCGTCGGGTTGGTCGCCCTGGCAATCGGCCGTCCGGCCGCATCGGTGGCACAGGAGACCGAGATTCCCGGATCCGGGGTGGCTGCAGCCGACACCGTCGAGGCCACTCCGCCTCGCGTGGGCCACGGCGACAAGGGGTTCGAGATCGAATCCGGGGATTTCCTCATCCAGATCCAACCCCGCTTCCAGTTCCGCTACGCCTTCCCCTTCGACAACGATCCCGACACCAATCTCGAACAGGGCGGAGATCAACAGCTCTTCAAGCTGAACCGTGCACGGATGAAGATCGGCGGGCACGCGTTCTCCCCGTCCCTGAAGTATTTCTTCGAATACGAACTCATGGCCGGGGCGCTTCTCGATTTCCGCGTCATGTTCGAACAGTGGCGGGAGGTACGGTTCAAGGTCGGGCAGTGGAAGGTGCACTTCAACCGCGAGCGCGTGATTTCCTCCGGGCGCCAACAGCTGGCCGACCGGTCGATCATCAATCGATTCTTCACGGTCGATCGACAACAGGGAGTTTCGGTCAACGGTCGCCTCAGCGCAGGCGGGGCGGCGGATGTCAGCTATTGGGTCTCGACGTTCACGGGCACGGGGCGGGCGGCGCGCGAGAACGACGACACCGCCCTCATGTGGATGGGGAGGCTCCAGTGGAACCTGTTCGGTCGAGAAGTCCCGTTCGTCGGATCCGACCTCGGACGCAGCCCTCCGACAGGTCTCATCGCGGTCGGCGCAGTGACGAATCGAAGCCCCTTTACGGCGTTCGCCCAGGTGGGCGGTCTTCAGCTGCCCGGCTTCGAAGACGGGGTCGCGGGTCAGTATCGCGTAAAGCAGGCGACGCTCGAAACCGCCTTCATGTCGGCCGGGTTCGCATGGCAGAGCGAACTCCACTGGAAGGAAATCAACGACACCGTCAATGGCGAGACGACGGTTCTTCGCGGCGGATACGGCCAGCTCGGGTACTTCTTCGCCGGTTTGATCGACGGGTTCCCGCCTGAACTCGAATTCGCTGCACGCTACGCGCTCCTGGACGACAACCGGGAGGAGTTCGACGACCTGCGGACCGAGTTCGCCCTGGCCGCCAACTGGTTCTTTTCCGGGCACAACAACAAGCTCACGGCCGAGATCGGGGTGCTTACCGACGAAAACCCGATCGACAGCCTGGACGTCGACGGGACCCGCTTTCGGGTCCAGTGGGACGTCTCCTTCTAAGCGCCCCCGGGAAGAGTCACGAATTCCCGAGGAAGCGCTCCCGGAAGTACCCCGCGGCGTTCGCGACCTGCGAGAGGCCCATCAGAAAGGTCTGCCGCAACTCCGACGTTCCGCGGCCGGTCTCGAGCGGGTGGCGGAGAAGCCCCGTATAGAACGAGGGAGGCTCGAGCTTGATGCGACCGGAGCCGCGCTCGGCCCGCCGTTCGTGGTAGTAGAGGGCACCGCGTCCGTAGTTGAAGTGCTGCCGGAGGAATCCGCGGAGGTTCATCTCGTGCGAGTGTCGGACGACGACTTCGGGTGCGTAGAGCAGCTGGAGTCCGTGGTGCTGCCAGCGATCGCACAGCTCCCGATCCTCGGCGGTCGCTCGAAGCTCGGTAACGTCGAAGCTGCCGACGCTCCGCAGTGCATCCCGATGCACGCCCATGTTGTTCGAGGTAAAGAACTGCCCGGCTGCCCCGCCCTCATAATACTCGTACAGATAGTCGATCAGCTGCTGGCTCGCCTCGGCGTACGGGTTGCCGGTCAGTGCGTTGACCGTGCGCCCACCGACCAGCGTCCCGGTCGCACCCGCGAGCCGCGCCGCCAGCCGACGCAGCCAGTCCGCGGTCGGGCGGCAATCGTCGTCGGTGAAGGCGATGAGCGACCCCTCCGCCTGCTCGACTCCCAGGTTTCGGGCGGACGCGGGCCCCTCGTTGGCCTGTTCGATCAGCCTGACCGTCCCGCGGTCTCGCAGCGGTTCGAGGATCGGTCCGAGCGGCGTACTCCCGCCGTCATCGACCACGATCAGTTCGTAGCGAGTCCGCGGATAGTCGAGGTCGACGATCGCTTCGGCACACTGCCGCACGAGCTCGGGTCGATTGTACGTCGGGACGACGACGGTGAACGTCGGCTCGTCGACGGTGACGGGGTCCGGGTCCATCACGAGACCTCGGGTGCGTGACGCTCGCGATGGTAGTGGAGGGCGACCAGCCGGTCCATCGACCGGCCCATACCCGTCAGACCGGCCGCGAACTGACCGGCGCCGTCGATGACGAGGCCAAACGCGAGTACGGGCAGGAAACGGATATTCGAGACGCGCGGCCAGCCCCGCCGACCAACCGTCCGCAGGATGCGAAAGAGGCGGATCGGCGGGATCGCCGGGGACGCCAGCGCGTAGGCGATCCGTCGGTATCGTGGCCACCCCTCGATGCGTCGCGTCGCGAAGACGCGTCCGTTGTCGAACTGGGCCCGCACCCATGGGCGGAGACGGCCAAACCCCATGTGGTCGATGAGGGCGCCCGTCTCGAGATAGAGGCGATGTCCCCGCGCCCGGAGATCCCAGTGCAGCACGGTCTCGGCGTCCAGCATGGCCTCGAGCTCGTCGCCGTACTCCAGCAGGACGTCCGTTCGATAGGCGGAGTTGTGTCCCGGGAGGAACTCGACCTCGCCCCCCGGCACACCTTCGGTCCAGGCCCCGTAGCCGATGAGGTGGTCGGCCCAGGCGATCAGACTACGGGGAACCGCGTTACGAACGGTCGGACCGACGGCGACCCACGGCCCGTCGAATCTCGCGATGAGGGCGGCGGACCATCCTGGAGCCGGGAACGCGTGATCCTCCATCAGCACGACGATCGGAGCGGTGGCCGCGCGGATGCCGGCCGCCTTGGCCGACGAGGACGACGCCAGGTCCGCGTCGCGCACGACGGTCACCCAACCGAGACGGCGGAGATCGGGGTCGTGCCGATCGATGGGCGCCGAGGGCGGCGCCACGACCACGAGCTCGAGTCGCTCGGCACCGGTTTGGGCCGCCAGGACCGCGACCGTCCTGCGGATCGTCTCGTACGTGTCCGGCGTGACCAGGACCGCCGACATCTCGGGGCCGGTCGAGCCTTCCGGCACCATGCCGTACCCCGTCATCTCACCTGTACGGGGAGCCCGGACTCGGCGGACTCGGCGGGCGCCACCACTACCGCGAGCGCCTGTCGACCATCGCGAAGCGAGCAGGCCGGCTCGTCGCCGGACCGGACACAGTCGAGAAAGTGACGCCACTCCGCGCGATACGCCGCCTGGAAATCTCCACCCCCACGCATCGCGGCGACGCCTGCCGGAAGCTGACGCAGCGTGGAAAGACCGCTCTGCACTCGCCGTGAGATCGATCCGGGAATGGCCCCCGATGGGATCCATTCGAGCCCATCGAACCGGTACAGCGACAGCCGGAGTCGCCCGTTGTTCGCGAACAGGTCGAGGCAGTTGTCCGTCGACGTCGTCTGGGAGAAGACGGCGGTTGCGAGGGTGCCGTCGGCGAGCCGGGCCGTGACGACCGCCTGGTCATCTTCCGATTCGTCGTCCTGCGTCCCGGCGAACACTTCCTCCACTTCCGTCGAGAGCAGGAAACGCCACGCGTCGAAATGGTGGACGCCGATCTCGAACAGCACGCCGCCCCCCGTCGAGCGCCGCTTGCGCCATTCGGGCATGTCGTCGCGGCGTCCCATCGCGCTCGTGAAGGCGGTCGTGACGAGCCGCGGCCGTTCGACCGTCCCGTCGGCGATCATCTCGCGGGCGGCACGCATGAGCCGATGCCACCTGAGGTTGAATCCGAGCGTGATCCGGAGCCCGGACCCGTCCGCCAGTGCGATCAGGGCGTCGGCCTCCTCGAGCGTGACGGCGAGCGGCTTCTCGATGAGAAGATGCTTGCCGGCCGCGATCCCCGCCCGGGCGACCTCGGCGTGCAGGACCGGCGGGACGCCGATCACGGCGACCTGGACGTCTCGATCGTCCAGCAACTGCCGATAGTCCGAGTACCGGCGCTGCACCGAGGCCTGGTCGCCGACCGCGGCGAGCCGGGCCGGGTCTGCGTCCGCCACCGCGACGACCTCCGCGTCGTCGAGACTCGCGAGGGCCGGGACATGGGCATCGGCGGCCACACGGCCACACCCGATGATTCCGACTCGAATGGGGTCAGTCATGCCCGGCCTGGCCATTCAGAGACGTCCATCCGGCCACCAGGGAGCGGGGAGGCCGGCCGTCGGGGTCGCGGAAGATCCGACGGCAGTCCGCCGCCGTCATGAATCGGTACCGTCGATACTCCGCGTCGTGCTTCCGGACACGGGAGTCGCGGGCCCCGACGACGTACCCGACGGTCTCCCAGAACTGGTTGACCGTCAGCCCGATGGAAAGGAAGGGAAGCATCTTTGGAACCCGTTTCCCCTCTCCCGCACGAACGACTTCGGCGACCAGGCGTCGGAGACGCACGGCCAGAATGAGGGGGAACGCGGCAGCGTAGCTGAGGCGCTTCCACACCGGCCATCCGGCCGACCGCGACGCTCCGTAGAGGCGTCCGTTGATCGCCTGGGTCTCCACGAAGGTGTCGAACCGCGAGACGTTGAGATGATAGAGGGGTGCGTCCGGGACGATCATCAGCCGTCCGCCGCGGGACCGGATCCACTCCTGCAACTCGCTCTCGACGTCCAGAAAATCGTCGAGCTTGGCGTCACACTCGAGCAGGAGATCGCGCGGGTACATGTTTTTGTGCCAGGCGAGGTGGCCGAGGTCCTCCAGTTCGGGACGTCCGACGTAGGGACCGAAGTTCAGGAACATGTCCGCCCAACTGATCGCCGTCGCCGGGTTCGCGTTCTCCATCACGACCCCGGTGATGGCGTCGTGCTCGTCGTAGACTCGCCGGAGTGCTTCCAGGGTACCGGGGGCCGGGAACCCGTGATCTTCGGCGAACCACACCCGCGTGGCTCGCGCCATCCGGACGCCCTCCGCCCGAAGATTTCCGGCGGAGGTGAAATCCGTCGGCACGGCGAGTTGCCAACCCGCGAACGCGGCCAGGGTCGACTCGTCCACCTCGATCGCGTCGCTTTCAGCCAGCAACACGATCTCGAGTCGGTCGGCGATCGTCTGGGCCGCGAGATGCTCGAGTACGAGTCGGACGGTATCGAAGTGGCGCGAGATCGACAGAACGACCGATACGTCCGCATCGATTCCGACCGTGTGTGGCATGGGGTCCACGCGGTCATCCCCCATCGGTTTGCGGTCCGGCATCCAGTCCTTTCCACCCCGGGAACGCCGTTCCCGTGAACTGTTGTAGTCGTTCGACTTCCGTCGCCATGGCCTCTTCCAGGAGGCCCCGCGTTTCCGGGCTCAATGCCGGCCTCCGAATCTGCCTCGACACGGGCCAGAACAGAGCGTCTTCGAGTGGCCAACGCAGGTGGTTCGGAACCCTGCGCAAGGTCCGCACCGCGGCGGAACGCTCCAACCGCCGGCCGAGCCGCGTCTTGCGACGCTTTCGTGAGCTGTCGTGTCTACGGATCGAGAATCGCCACGAATCGAACTCGGGGTCGACGCCCAGGAAAGCGAAAACCTCGCTGAGTGCGGCGCGTCGATCGTGGGCCAGTCGCTCGCTCTGGAGGACGAGGATTCGTTCCCTCGGATAGTGCTCGAGATACCGGCTCAACTGTGTCCAGTATCGACTTCGATCACGGTATCTGTTCGGCCCGGGCGCGGTCAGCGCGTCCTCCAGCGTCCTGTCTTCCCGCTCCTCGGACACCGAATGAACGTAGTGCGAGATCATTCGTTCGATGGGGTCGCGGACCAGGTAGACCAGCTTCGCATCGGGCACGCAGGCGTGCATCCGCTCGGGCGCCTCGGGCCGCCCCGGGTAGTCGGTGTAGGAAGGCGAGGCCTCGCCCCGGACGGGGGCGTCGGTTGGAAACCGGGAGGCGTACCAGTCGATCCCGCGTTCCCAGTTCCCGGAGTCGACGAAGAAGTTCAGCTCCTTCGTCCGCGACATCCCGATCTCCGGGTGCGAACCGAGGTAGTGGTAGAGGCTCGTCGTACCACACTTCATGGCTCCGATGACGATGAGGTTCGGCAGTCGGCCAGGGGGCGTCCCGGCGTCAGTCATCGGTCGAAGTCTCAATCATCGAAGCTGTATCCCGCGAGCCAGGGGTACTCGCCCATCGAATCCCGCACCGAATGGAGTCGATCGGCGCTCCACTGTACCCCATGCCGCGTTCGGTTGGCGGATTCGTAGACGATCGCCGCACAGTCGCGGAGGTACTCCTGGGTCGGTTCGAGATCGAGACGACGGCACAGGCCCGCGAGCACCTTGCCGGGGTCGGCGATCAGGTCTTCGTGTCGGAATTCGATCCACTCTTCGCCGGGCACGCCGGACCGGATCCCGCCGATCGTGTCGCACAGGGAGAAGTAAAGCGCGGCGGCCTCCTTCAGGTTTGCGTCCGCCACCTCCCGCTCCGCGACGGCCCGCTCCGCGAGGGCCTGCTCGGTGATGGCCCGCCGCGCGATCGTCGCGATGTTGTCGAACGGGTTCCTGCAGACGTGGACGATCGCGAGCGGCACGCCCACCGTCCGTCTCAGACGGTCGAGCAAGTGTGGTGCGGCCCGGAGCCGGAGCACGGCGCCTCCGCCCTGTTTGTCTCCGATGACGCGGATCTCCGCGTGACGGCCCTGCCACTGTCCGTGCACAGCGTATCGGTAGTCTCCGGATGGACGGTCCTCGCCCGCCTGCGCGTGGGCCGCCCGGCGCAGCAGCCAGAAGAGACGACAGCGATCGAAGCGAAGGTGTACGTAGCGGAGCGCCGCCTGTTCGTGGGACACGACGGCATTGGGGTGCGCGTCGAGCAACCCGCCGACGATGCTGTGGCCGCTCCGCGGGTACCCGAGAAACAGGATATACCGACGGACCCCGTCGAAGTCGGAGCAGCCGCGCCGGGAAGGGGCCCCCGACCGGAGCCAGTCACGTCCCAAGCCCACCACATCCGCCCACCCGGTCATGCGTCTGCGTGGGCGCATCGGGACCCCCTCACCCGGGCCGAACAGCCTATTCGTCGTCGGTGATGATCAGCATGCCCTTGCTCCGCAGGAGCTGGTTCACGTCCGCCACCTCGGAGTCGATCAGCGCCTCCAGGGCGGCGAGGTGTTCCTCGAGCCGGGTGCGGAGGATGGCCCGCACCTCCTCCTCCTGATCGGTCGGTCCGAAGTCGGCCGTCGTGAGCCCGCGCGACAGATACGTGAGCTTTTGTAGCAGGGTGGCGCCGAACCGGACCCCGTCCTGACCCTGACCGGTCAATCGCAGGTCGACCATGTTCATCTGCAGTTCGACCAGGTTTTCTTCGAGCGCTTCGATGGCATCGTTCAGGTCGTCGTCGTCCGAAAACCGGGCGATCGTCTGTAGCTGGACCCGAATCTCCTCGACACGTCGTACGGCCTCGCCGGCTTCCACCACGTCCTCACGCACGGCTCGGACGAACGCCACCTGTTCGGCTATGTCCTGTGCCGTCCCGCCGGAGTGCGGATCCTTGATCACGGTGAGCGGTTGCTCGTGGGTCTCGCCGTTCACCGAGAGACGCACGGTGTACTGGCCGGGGGGCATCAGCACCGAGATCTGCGCGCCGCCGGGAGCAGATCGTCCCTCCTCGCCGACGGCGATGTGATCCGCGTACATGGGGCTCGTCAGCAGTCGGATCGGCTCGTTCGGCTCGTCCCTCAGGTTCCAATGGACGCGGTTGACGCCCTGATGATCAGATCCGGTGATCGTTCTCACGAGAGACCCAGAGGCGTCGAGGATGTCGATCGTGGGCGCCTCTTCGGATGGCGCGCCGAGCCAGTAGTTGATCGACGCCCCGTATTCCGGGTTGCGACCCGTGGTCGGGTCGTCGTACTGGACCGACGGGGGCGTGATCGGCCGGAAGCGGTAGGCGTCGCGGGGAACGAACAGGTAAGAAGCGGACGCCTCGACCTCGTCGGTGAGTTGCTGGAGCGGCCCGAGGTCGTCGAGGATCCAGAAGCCCCGGCCATACGTCCCGATCACGAGATCGTTGAAGTGCTCCTGGATCACGATCCCGGATACCGGTGCGTGCGGCAGGTTGTTCTGCAGCGGCTGCCAGTGGTCGCCGTCGTCGAACGACACGTAGATCGCGTTCTCCGTCCCGACATAGAGCAGTCCGGGCCGCACCGGATCCTCCGCGATCACCTTCGTATAGCTGAGCATGCTGCTCGGAATGCCGTCGGTGATCTTTTCCCATGAGACCCCGTAGTCGCGCGTACGGTAGACGTAGGGGTCGCGCACGTTGGCCTGGTGGCCGTCGATCGCGACGTAGGCCGTTCCGGCGTCGTATCTCGACGGAGCGATGCTTCGCACGGCGAGCCAGTCGGGCAGCCCCGGCATGTTCTCCGTGACGTTCGTCCACGTCTCACCGCCATCGCGCGTGACGTGGAGCAGCCCGTCGTTCGAGCCCGCCCAGATCAGACCCGCCTCGATCGGGGACTCGGCGATCCCGAAGATGACGCCCGCGTACTCGACCCCGATGTTGTCCCCCGTGAGACCGCCCGACAGCCCCATTCGGCTCTCGTCATCGAGCGTCAGGTCGGGGCTGATGACCTCCCAGCTCTGCCCGCCGTCTCGCGTGCGGTGCAGGTACTGACTCCCCACGTAGACCGTGTTGTGGTCGTGGGGGGAAATGTGGATCGGCGAGTCCCACACGAACCGGTATCGGACATCCGATGCCGCCCCTCGGCTCTGCTCGGGCCACACTTCGACCGCGCGGTACTGGCGCCGGTCCTCCTCGTAGCGCACCACGATGCCGCCGACCATGCCCGATCCCGAAGCAGACGACCATATGATGTTCGGATCGACGGGGTCGGGCGTCGCCCAGCCGCTTTCGCCGCCGCCGACGTGGTGCCACATGCCGCGCGGGATGTAGTCGATTCCACGCGCCCCCATGATCCGGCTGTTGCTGGGGCCACGGTAGGTGGGTTCGTCCTGCTTGTTTCCGAGCACGTTGTACGGGATCTCGTTGTCGACGGTGACGTGGTACATCTGCGCGTTGGAGAGGCGCTGGCGGAACCACGTCTCGCCGCGGTTGATCGATATGGACAGCCCCTGATCGTGCGCCACGATCATGCGATCGGCGTTCGTGGGGTCGATCCACATGTCGTGATGGTCTCCGCCCGGAGCCTGCCTGCGCGGAACCACGTCCAGCGTTCGGCCCCCATCGGTCGAGACCGAGAAGGAAGAGGTGAGGAAGTAGGCCTCGTCCTGATCGTCCGGCGAAATGGCGACCCGCGAGTAGTAGTGCGGGCGGCCCATGGCGTTGCGATCGCGACTGATGAGTGTCCAGCCGCGTCCTCCGTCCTCGGAGCGCCAGACCTGGCCGCTCTCGGTCGGCCGGCCCTCCCACGGGATGCCGTCTCCAGTCTCCAGCATGGCATATACGCGCTGCGTGTTCGAGGGCGCGATCGCCACCGCGACCTTCCCGACCTCTCCGGTCGGTAGACCCCCATCCGCGTCGGGGCCCGAGAGCCGCTCCCAGGTGTCTCCGCCGTCGCGAGAGACGTGCAGGGCGCCGCCCGGCCCCCCGCTCGTCCGGCCCCAGGTGTGGATTTCCAGCTGCCACGTACCGGCGAACAGCACCCGAGGGTTCGACGGATCGAGCGCGATGTCGGAACAGCCCGTGTCCTCATCGACGAACAGGACGCGCTCCCAGGTGTCGCCGCCATCCGTCGTGCGGAAGACGCCGCGCTCGGGCTGCGGACCGTACGCGTGGCCGAGGGCGCAGACGAACACGACGTTCGGGTCGGTGGGGTGGATGAGGAGGCGAGGGATACGGCCGGTCGCCTCCAGGCCCATCAGCGTCCAGGTCGTTCCGGCGTCCACCGACTTGTAGACGCCCTGCCCGAGGGAGACGTGGCTCCGGATTTTCCCCTCGCCCGTGCCCGCCCATACGACGTTGGGATCGCTCAGCGACACGGCCAGCGCCCCGATCGACTGAACCGGCTGGTCGTCGAAGATCTCATCCCAGTTCACGCCGCCGTCGGTCGTCTTGTAAACGCCGCCGGACGCGGCTCCGACATAGTAGGTGTACGGATCGCCCGGGATGCCGGCGACCGCGCTGAACCGGTTGCCCTCGGGTCCGATGTGGCGCCACTCGAGGGCTTCGAGGGCGGCCGGGTCCGGAACCGACTGGGCAGCGAGCGAGACCGGAAGAAGGTGGAGGGCGAGCGCGCCGATCAGAAAGAAGAGGGTGAAAACGCGGGTCGTGCGGTCGCGCATGGTAGAACCTCGCGGCGTTGGATTCTGGTGAATGTTCGTGGAGGGGTACCGAAGCTGTATTCCTACAACGCCCTCCGGTCACTTCGGGCGGCGAGCCGTGGCCCACGAATAGGTCGAATGTCGCGAGAGTGTCAAGCCTCCTACGTTTCGTCGGGTTACGTTCCAGGACCACTAGCACGCGCGAGACCATGAGACGCACTTCCCCCGGCTTTTCCGTCGCGATCCTCTCGATCGTCGCGATCCTCTCGATCGTTCAGATCCTCCCGCTTGCGGCTCAGCAGGCGCCCGACGAGCGCATCGTTCTCGACTCCACCGTCCTGAGCGCCTTTCGGTGGCGGAACATCGGCCCCGACCGCGGCGGTCGTTCGATCGCCGCCACGGGCGTCCGTGGGCGCCCCGACGAAGCGTACTTCGGCGCGGTCGGCGGAGGGCTCTGGAAGACGACGGACGGCGGTGAGGACTGGTTCCCGGTCACCGATTTCAAGATCACGGCGGCGTCGGTGGGCGCGGTGGCGGTCAGCGAAACCGAGCCGGATCTCGTGTTCATCGGGACCGGCGAGACCTGCATCCGCGGGAATATCATGCCGGGAGATGGCGTCTACCGGAGCCGCGATGGGGGCGAAACGTGGGAACACGTCGGGTTCCGCGATTCGCACGCGATCGCGAAGATCCGGATCCATCCCACCAACCCCGACATCATCTTCGTGGCTTCGTTCGGCAAGTACGGTGGGCCGAGCGAGGAGCGGGGCGTCTACAAGAGCACCGACGGCGGAGACACCTGGCGGCGCGTCCTCTTCCGAAACGCCGAGACCGGCGCGATCGACATCTCCATCGACCGAAACAATCCCGACGTCATGTACGCCGCGCTGTGGGAGGCGTACCGGAAGGAATACCAGATGTCTAGCGGAGGCCCCGGGAGCGGCCTCTTCAAGAGCACCGACGGCGGAGAGACCTGGGCCGAGATTACCCGCAACCCGGGGCTTCCCGAGGGTGGGATCGTAGGCCGGATCGGGGTGTCCGTCTCGCGCGCGAACTCGGATCGCGTGTATGCCCTCATCGAAAACGACGACGGCGGCCTCTTCTCGAGCGATGACGCCGGCGAGACGTGGGAGATGGTGAACGACGACCGCTCGATTCGGCAGCGCGCCTTCTACTACACCCACGTCTTCGCGGACCCGCACGACGAGGACGTCGTCTACATCCAGAACACGTCGGTCTTCCGTTCGGAAGACGGCGGGAAGACGACAGAGTCGATCAACAACGGGACCCACGGCGACTTCCACGACTTCTGGATCGACCCGGATGATGCCGAGCATCTGGTGGTCGCGAACGACGGCGGCGGGGCGGTTTCCACCGACACGGGCGAGGGCTGGACCGACCAGGAGTATCCCACGGCCCAGTTCTACCACGTTGTCACGACCGGTCACATCCCGTTCCACGCGTGCGGGTCGCAGCAGGACAACAGCACCCTCTGCACCCCGTCGGACTGGAACCTCGCTGCGTTCGCGCGTCTGACCGAGCCGCCGGATGACGATAACGAGGAAGATGCCGAGGCCGAGGAGGGCGAGGGCGAAGAAGCGGAAGGCGAAGGAGAGGAAGGCGAGGGGGAGGAAAGCGAGGCCGGCGAGACCAGCCCCAAATACCGTGAGATCACGGCCGGCTCGACGAGGCGCTCCTATCGCGCCGGCGGGGGCGAACCGGGCTACATCGCCCCTGACCCGCAGGACCTCGACCTCTTCTATTCCGGAACGAACAACGGCCGTTATCTGGACAAGTTCAACCGTCGGCTGGGCATGTCGCGCGAGGTCAACCCGTATCCGTGGTTCTACTCCGGCGAGCCCTCGAGCGCCCTGGTGGAGCGCTGGCAGTGGACGTTTCCGATCGTGTTCTCGAAGGTCGACCCGACGCGGCTCTACGTGTCGTCGCAGCGCTTGTGGATGACGACGGACGGCGGGGTGACATGGACGGCGCTCAGCGACGACCTCACCCGCGCCGACCCCGCGACGCTCGGTCCGTCGGGTGGCCCGATCACGGGCGACATGAACGGGCCCGAGGTGTACGCCACGATTTTCGCGGTGGGGCCGAGCAAGATCGATGTCGACGTGATCTGGGTGGGCTCCGATGATGGGCTCGTGCACGTCACCCGCGACGGCGGGACGACCTGGACCGATATCACGCCGCCCGACATGCCCGACTTCGGGCGCGTCAGTCAGATCGACGCATCGGCGTTCGACCTCGGCACCGCCTACGTGTCGGTGCGGCGGCCGCTCCTGAACGACCTCAGTCCCTACATCTGGAAGACGGGCGATTTCGGCGCGACGTGGACGAAGATCGTGAGCGGGATCCGCGCCGACGCCTACGTGCACACGGTCCGGGAGGATCCAACTCGCCAGGGCCTGATCTACGCGGGCACCCAGCACGGGGTGTACGTGTCGTTCGACGATGGCGGCTGGTGGCAGGAACTGAACGAGGGCCTCCCCGATGTGCCGATCGCCGATCTGATCGTGGAGGAGAACGAACTCGTGATCGGGACGCACGGACGGAGCTTCTGGGTGCTCGACGAGATCGCGCCGCTACGCCAGATGACGGCCGACCTCGCCCGAACCGACGCGAAGATGTTCACGCCGGCCCCCGGGATCCGATCGGGCGGCGACCTCACGCTGAGCTGGTGGCTCGCGGAAGAACCCTCGTTCGCCCGACTCGACATTCTCGACACGGACGGCAACGTGCTGCGCGGGTTCGTCGCGGACACGACGACTGCCGACTCCACGACGACTGCCGACTCCACGGTCACGCCGGGTCCAGAGGAACGATACACCCGGGGGCCCGACGTTCCGCTCGCGGCGGGGATCAGCCATCTGTCGTGGAATCTCAGGGGCGATCCGTTCACGGTCTTCCCGGGGATGATCCTCTGGGGGGTGAGGAGGAGCGCCCCCGTTCTGCCTCCCGGCCGATACACGGCCCGTCTGACCGCGGACGACCACACGTTGACGGCGCCCGTCGAGATCGTGCGAAACCCGTGGATCACGGATGTGACCGACGCCGACCTGCAGGCGCAGTACGCGTTCTCACGGGAGATCCAGGCGAAGGTCAACGAGGCGAACGAGGCCGTCATCACCATTCGAAGCGTGAAGGCCCAACTGGAAGACCGGCTGGAAGCGTCCGATGACGAGCGGCTAGCGGCCGCCGCGCGCACGCTGGAGGAGAACGCCTCCGACGTCGAGGGGAACATCTACCAGGTCCGGAACCGGAGCGGTCAGGACCCACTCAACTTCCCGATCAGGGTCAACAACCGGCTCGCCAACCTCATGTCGATGGTCGAGCAGGGAGACGGACGCCCCGGCAACAACATGGCCGAGATCTTCGAGATCATGGTCGACGAGTTGCGGGGCTACACCGATCGGCTCGAGGAAGTCTGGGCGACGGATCTCGCGGCCGTGAACGCCGAGTTGGAGCGCCTGGGTCTGGATCCGATCCGCCCCGTTCCCCTGGTCGCGTAACGTGTATGCGATCGAGCGCGGCCGCCTGATCCGCGTGGCCGCGCTCGCGGTCTGGGTGGGGTGCGCCGAACCGGCCACACACCCCGCGGTCGGACAGGCGGAAGATCCTGTCGCGGTAGAACACACGTCCGGTGGGAGGCGACTTCCCGAGCAGGCGGCGTTCGACGTTCGTTTCTACGATCTGGAGATCCGGATCGAACCCGCAGATTCCAGTATCACGGCGCGTCTGGAAGCCACGGTGACCCTGCTGGCTCCGCTCGACGAGGTGGTGCTTCATCTCGACCAGCGCCTCTCGGTCTCCGCGGCGGGTCCCGTGCGGGAGGGCGTGTTCCGGGCTTCCGAGGCCAGACACGAACGCGGTCTCGTCCGAGTCCCGCTCGGCGGGGTCCATCGCACGGGAGAGGACATCACGGTGCGGATCGACTATGCCGGGCGGCCGCTCGTGTCGGAGGCGCCTCAGACCGGGTGGGCCGACGGGTTTTCGTGGCGTACCACTGCGACGGGCGAGCCGTGGATCGGGGTCGTCTCGGTGCTCGAAGGCGCCGACATCTGGTGGCCAACGGTCGACCACCCTGCGGATGAGCCCGACTCGATGGCCATCCACGTACGGGTTCCGCAACCGTTAAAGGTGGTGGCGAACGGCCGGTCGCGCGGCGTCGACTCGCACGAGGACGGCACTTCCACGCACCACTGGTTCGTCTCGACGCCGATCAACAACTACGGAGTCTCGGTCAACGTCGCCCCGTACGAGGTGCTCGAAACCTCCTACGAGAGCGTGACGGGCGAGCGGTTTCCCTTCCAGTTCTGGGTACTTCCGGAGAGCCTCGATGAGGGCCGGCGCCTGTTCGGGCAGATGCAGCGAGACATGCGGTTCCTCGAAGAGCTGCTCGGTCCGTATCCTTTCCGGCGGGACAAGTACGCCGTCGCGCAGACGCCGTACATCGCGATGGAACACCAGTCCGTCATCGCGTACGGGTCGGACTTCGAGAACAACGCCTTCGGATTCGACTTCTACCACTTCCACGAGCTTACTCACGAGTGGTGGGCGAACAAGCTGACGGTGGCCGACTGGAGCGACTGGTGGCTGCACGAGGGGTTCGCGACCTACATGGAAGCTCTGTACGCCGAAGAGCTCGGAGGCCCCGACGCCTATCACGAGTACGTGGCGGCCTGGCAACCGCGGATAACGAACCAGAGCCCCGTCGTGCCCGCCGCGAACGCTACCACCCACGAGGCCTATACCGGAGACATCTACCGGAAGGGCGCCTCGGTCCTCCACACGATCCGGTATCTCATCGGTCGAGACGCGCTGGTCACCGTGTTTCGCCGCATGCAGGAGGGGCCTGCAGACCCGGGGGGCGAGGCCTGCGGTTGTCGTCTCATCGATACCGAAGAATTCCGCCGGACCGTCGAGGAAGTCACCGGCACCGACGTGGGTCGTTTGCTCGACGTCTATCTGCGTAGCGCGGCGCTCCCGGAGTTGACCGTCACCCGCGTGGACGACCGCCTCGACCTGCGCTGGACGGCGCCGGATGGCGGCCCGTTCGAGCTTCCCGTGGAGGTTCGCGTGAACGATTCGGTGGAGCGGATCGCGATGCCCGGTGGGGTAGGGAGTCTTCCCCTGCGCGTCGACGACGAGGTGGACGTCGATCCCGAGCGCTGGATCCTTCGAGCCGGCCAGAGACCCGGGCAGACGGGCGCCGATACGGGCTCCGCACGTGCGGCCAGGGACTCGTCGCTCGCGACGAGGGGTCGGGATCGGCCCGCACACACTTCCCCAGAAGGAGAGAAGATATCATGACGATGGACCGGAAGATCCGTGCGATCGCGGGAGCATTCGTCCTCGCGAGCCTGGCGCTCGGGTGGTGGGTGAGCCCGTACTGGTACCTGTTCACGGTCTTTGTGGGCGCGAACCTGCTCCAATCGGCGTTCACGAAGTGGTGCCTGATGGAGGACATCCTGCACTGGACGGGACTACACCGGGGAGGCGAAGCCCGGTAGGTTCCGGCATGAAGAGAAGAGCGTTCCTCGCCCGTTCGGGCGGTGCGATCGGCGGCTCCTGGGTCGCGATGAGCCTGCCCACCATCGTCGCCACGGCGAGCGTCGCCTGCAAAGCGAGGGAGGAAGGCAGTGCCTTCAGGGTGCTGACACCTTCCGAAGCGGTCGAGCTTGAAGCCATGGCCGCGCAAATCATCCCATCCGGCGACTCGCCTGGAGCCCGGGAGGCCGGGGTCATCTATTTCATGGACGCTGCCCTGGCCGACGCGCGTGCCGACGCGCTCGAGCCCATGCGTGAGGGCCTGGCCGAGTTGCGCGCAGATGTTCGTGAGACGTACGACGCCGAATCCTTTGCCGGCCTCGACCACGATCAGCAACTGACGGCATTGCATGCCATCGAGGACACCGACTTTTTCGGCTCCGTCAGGTTCCTCACGCTGGCGGGCATGTTTTCCCACCCGTCGTACGGCGGGAACAGGGACGAGACAGGCTGGAAACTGATCGGATTCGACGGGCAGCGACCCACGCGGCCACCGTTTGGCTACTACGACGCGGACTACGCCGAGAAGGGAGAATAGGCGATGGCGGGCGTCGTCTTCCAGGCCGGCGAACCCGTCGATTTCGTCATCGTCGGCTCAGGGGCGGCCGGCGGCGTGATGGCGAGGGAATTGTCCGAGGCGGGCTTCACGGTCGTCGTCCTGGAGCAGGGCCCGTATCTCGCGTTCGGGGAGTTCCGGCACGACGAATACGCCTACAAGCACAACGAAGAACTGACCTGGGGAAGACGCCAGGGACATCCCCAGACGTTTCGAGCTTCCGAAGATGAAACGGCGGAACTGTCCGACAGGGCGGTGCTGAGTTACGCCCACACCGTCGGCGGCAGCAGCGTCCACTTCGCGGCCAACTACTGGCGTTTTCGCGAGGTCGACTTCATGGAGCGCAGTCTGCTCGGCCCGATTTCCGGCACCAATTTCGCCGACTGGCCGATCAGTTACGAGGAACTGGAGCCCTACTATACCCGGGTCGACTGGGAGATCGGGGTATCGGGCATCGAGGGGCCTTCCGATCCCCCGCGATCGAGGCCCTATCCCTGCCCGCCGATGCCCGTCAAATCTCCCGGTGTGCTGCTCGAACGAGCCGGGAATAAGCTGGGGTATCAAGCGTATCCCGCACCGGTCGCGATCCTCTCGCAGCCGCATAACGGACGGCCGGGCTGTATTCACTGCGGGTTTTGCTGGGGGTTCGCGTGTGAGGTGGCGGCCAAATCGTCATCGCTCGTGGCGATGATTCCGCAGGCCGAGGCCACCGGCCGCTGTGAGATTCGACCACTCTGCACCGCCGCGCGCATCGAGACGAACAGCGCGGGACGGGCCACCGGGGTCGCGTACTGGGACGCGGACGGCGTCGAGCACGTTCAGGAAGCTAACGCCGTGGTCCTGTGCGCCAACGGCGCGGAGACTCCCCGCCTGTTGTTGCTGTCGGAGTCGAGCCGATTCCCCGACGGGCTGGCCAACCGCAGCGGTATGGTGGGCAAGAACCTGATGTTCAACGGCTGGTCGTGGACGGTCGGGAGGTTCGAGAACCCCGTCAACGCATTCAGAAGCATCCCCACGACCCGCGTGATCCACGACTTCTATAGCCTCGACCCGGCACTGGGTCACTACGGCGGTGGCGGCATCGATGCGCGCTGCGCCGCCGACGGCACGCCGTTGGCCTCGGCCGCCTGGTGCGGCCCCTCGGATGGCCCGCAGTGGGGCGAGGAGTACAAGCAATCGCTGCGCGACGTGTT
>JBGMQU010000011.1:0-45260 GCA_048060725.1 Gemmatimonadota bacterium
TCCACTGGGCTACGACTCGTCCTCTCTCCTTGCCTGAACCCCGAGAGACCCCTGCGCGTGACCCACCAGGGTTCTTCAGCAGCCTCCTATAGCGCTTCGACTTCCTCCGCGAGGACCGACACCTCGTTGTCGACAACCTGGAGAAATCCGCGTGAAACCCGGAACCTGGTGTCGCCGTCGGCCGAGCGAATTCGCAGCTCGCCGGTACCCAACAGAACGACCATCGGAGCGTGCCCGAAAAGGATCCCCACCTCGCCGTCATGGGCCGGCGCGATCACTGCGCTCGCGGTCCCCTGAAACGCGGCCTCGGACGGGGAGATCACCGACACCCGCAACCAGCGCCGCGAGCTCAGATCGCCGGGCGAAGGCATGTCGTTCCACGGGCCGTCCAGGTCCATTGGAAGCGATTTGTCAGCCATCGTCGTCTCTCCCTAAGGGCTGTTGCAGAAGTTCGGCGTCCCGAATCCGGGCTACGCCGCCTCCTCTTCGAGCTTCTCGGCCGCCTCGATCACCTCATCGATCCCGCCGACCATATAGAAGGCCTGCTCGGGCAGATGATCGAACTCACCGTCTGCGACGCGCTCGAACGACTCGATGGTTGTCTCGAGCGAAACGTAGCGCCCCGGAATTCCCGTAAACTGCTCGGCCACGTGGAACGGCTGCGACAGGAAGTTCTGGATCCGCCGCGCACGGTTCACGATGACCTTGTCGTCTTCGGACAGCTCGTCCATCCCGAGAATCGCGATGATGTCCTGGAGATCTTTGTACCGCTGCAACGTCTCCTGGACTCGGGTCGCCACCTCGTAGTGACGGTCGCCGAGATACTGTGCGTCGAGGATCCGGCTCGTCGAGTCGAGGGGATCCACGGCCGGGTAGATCCCCAGCTCCGCGATCTGACGCGAAAGAACGGTGCTCGCGTCGAGGTGGGTGAATGCCGCGGCCGGAGCCGGGTCGGTGAGGTCGTCAGCGGGGACGTAGATGGCCTGGACCGACGTGATCGACCCCTTGTCCGTCGACGTGATCCGCTCCTGGAGATTCCCCATCTCTGTCGCGAGCGTCGGCTGGTATCCGACGGCGCTCGGCATCCGCCCGAGGAGCGCCGACACTTCGGCGCCCGCCTGGCTGAACCGGAAGATGTTGTCGACGAACATGAGCACGTCCTGGCCCTCCACGTCGCGGAAGTACTCCGCGACCGTCAGACCGGTGAGCCCGACCCGAAGGCGCGCACCCGGCGGCTCGTTCATCTGACCGTAGACCAGGGCCGTCGACGCGAGGACGCCCGATTCCTTCATCTCGAGCCAGAGGTCGTTGCCCTCGCGCGTCCGCTCGCCCACACCGCAGAACACCGACTTCCCGCCGTGCTCCTGCGCGATGTTGTTGATGAGTTCCATGATGATGACGGTCTTGCCGACGCCGGCGCCGCCGAACAGCCCGGTTTTCCCGCCCTTCACGTACGGCGCGATCAGATCGATGACCTTGATCCCCGTCTCGAAGATCTCCGTCTTCGGCTCCAGGTGTTCGAACGTCGGGGCATGGCGGTGGATCGGCCAGCGCTCTTTCGCGTCCACGGGACCCATCTCATCGACCGGCTCGCCGAGCACGTTCAGAATGCGCCCGAGCACGGCGTCGCCGACCGGCGTGCTAATCGCCTGGCCGGTGTTGACGACGTCCATCCCGCGAGTGACGCCGTCGGTGGCGTCCATCGCCACGGCTCGCACCTGATTGCGGCCGATATGCTGCGCGACTTCGCAGACGAGGCGGTGCTCACCCTCGTCATCGGTCCACGAGAGTTCGAGCGCGTTGTAGATCTCGGGCAGATGTCCCGGCGCGAACTCGGCATCGATGACCGGCCCGATCACCTGGACGACTTTTCCGACGTTTTCGTTCGACGACTCCGACATATGTTCCCTCGTTATGGCTTCAGTGCCGTTCTGGCTGCCACGCTCGCCGGGCGCGCGGACTCGTCCGCCGCGCCCGCCCTCCGGTTATCCGTCGAGCGCGTCGGCTCCGCCGATAATCTCGGCGATCTGATTCGTAATCTCCGCCTGACGCGCGCGATTGTACGTACGTCGCAGGTCGTTCAGGAAGTCCTCGGCGTTGTCCGTCGCACTCTTCATCGCCGTGCGGCGAGCGGCCTGCTCGGCGGCCGCGGTCTCGAGCATCGCGCTGAACGTCGTGTTTCTGACATAGAGCGGGAGGAGCTTCATGAGTATGTCCTCGGCCGATGGGTCGAGGATGTAGAACGGCTGCGGCCCCGTCTTTTCCTCGACCGTGACCGGCAGCACCTGCCGAACCGCCGGCGGCGTGCTGACCATGTTGCGGAACTCGGCGTGGATCAGGTATACGGCGTCGAGGTCTCCGCGAACGAAACGCCTCGCGAACTCGTCGATCACCGACCGCGCGTCGTCCGTCTCGGGACGATCGGAAAGGTCGTTTCGTGACGACGTCATGTCGACGCCGCGAAACCGGAAATAGGAGATGCCCTTGTTTCCGTAAACGTGGAACTCGACCTCGGTCCCCGCGGCCTCGAGCTCCCCCATGAGCGTTTGGGCCGTTCGGATCAGGTTCGCGTTGAACGCGCCGCAGAGGCCCCTGTTGCTGGTCAGCAAGACGACCGCAGCCTTCCCGATCTTTTCGGGCTGTCGCAACAGCGGTTCGACTTCGGCCAGGGCCGGCGTGGCGAGACGGGCGATTACATCGTTCAACTGCGCCGAATAGGGACGCGCCGCGATCACGCGAGTCTGGGCCTGCCGCAGCTTCGCGGTCGAGACCATCTCCATCGTACGAGTGATCTTTCTCGTGTTGTCGACGGACTTCATCCGTCGATGGACGTCTCTCGACTTGGCCATGTGTCAGGCCCGCGTCCGAATGGACCCGCAGGAGATCCCGGTGATCACGCGGTCACCACCTCCGCGGAGCTGGCATCGGCGTCCACGGCGCTCGAGGAGTCACCGCTTCGAAACACCCCCGCATAGAAATCGAGCGCCTTGCGAAGCACGGCTTCATTCTCCTCCGACAGGACGCCATCGCTGGCGATCGCCTGGCCCACCTGTGGTTCCTGCGCCGCCATGTAGTCCACGAACCCCTCTTCCCATCCCCGGATATCCGCCACGTCCAGCCCGTCCAGGTAGCCCTGGGTCGCGGCGAAAATCACGATGACCTGGTTCTCGACGTCGACCGGCGCATACTGACCCTGCTTGAGAATCTCGACGATTCGCTGGCCCCGATCGAGCTGTCGCTGGGTCGCGGAGTCGAGCTCGGTTCCGAACTGGGCAAACGCCTCGAGGGCACGGAATTGCGCGAGATCGAGGCGGAGACGGCCGGCCACCTTCTTCATGGCCTTGATCTGCGCGTTCCCGCCGACTCGGGACACGGACAACCCGACGTTTACGGCCGGGCGGATCCCCGAATAGAAAAGATCGGTCTCCAGGAAGATCTGTCCGTCCGTAATCGAGATGACGTTGGTCGGGATATAGGCCGAGACGTCGCCCGCCGCCGTCTGGATGATCGGGAGCGCGGTCAGCGACCCGCCTGCCATCTTGATATCGGGGTGCGACGCGACGACTTCCGGGTCGTCGCTGATCTTCGCCGCCCGCTCCAGCAAACGGCTGTGCAGGTAGAAGACGTCGCCCGGATACGCCTCACGCCCGGGCGGCCGACGAAGGATCAACGACGCCTCGCGGTACGCATCCGCCTGTTTGGAGAGATCGTCGTAGATGACGAGAACGTCCTTCCCTTCTTCATACATGAAGTACTCGCCGATCGCGGTCGCTCCATAGGGCGACATGAACTGCATCGGTGCCGGTTCGGATGCGTTCGCGGCCACGATGACCGTGTACTCCATCGCCCCCTCCTCACGGAGTTTGGCAGCGATGCTCGCGACGGTCGAGCCCTTCTGACCGATCGCGTTGTACACGCAGATCACGTCCTTGCCCTTCTGGTTGATGATCGCGTCGATCGCGAGGGCGGTTTTGCCGGTGCCGCGGTCGCCGATGATCAACTCGCGCTGGCCACGGCCGATCGGGATCATCGCATCGATCGCCTTCACGCCCGTCTGCATGGGCTGATCGACTGGCTGCCGATAGACGATACCGGGTGCCTTGCGGTCGACCTTCATGTACTTCTTCGACTCGATCGGCCCCCGCCCATCCTTGGGCTGTCCGAGCGAGTCCACCACGCGGCCGAGAATGGCGGGCCCCACCGGTACCGCAAGCACGCGGCCGGTGCGGGATACCGGATCGCCCTCCTTCAACTGGAGGTAGTCTCCGAGGATGACCGCGCCGATGTTGTCTTCTTCCAGGTTCGACGCCAGGGCGACGACCTTCTCTCCCGTGCCTGACGAGGTGATCTCGAGCATCTCGTTGGCGACGGCGGAGGACAGGCCCCAGATGCGCGCCACGCCATCCTTTACTTCGAGGACCTCGCCGACCTCTTCAACCTGTAGATCCTCCTCGTAGCGGTCGATCTGCTGGAGAAGGGCCTTTTTTATTTCGCTCGCGCGAAGGGCCTTTTCAGAACTCGTCATCGTTGTCCCGTTCTCGGCCGTTGCCGGCCCTCTATCGACACGGTCCACCGGAATCGGTCATGCTCGATTCCGCTATGGTCGGACTCAGATCAACTCACGCCTCAGATCTTTGAGCCCTTTGCGAACCGACGCGTCCAACATTCGGTCTCCCGCCCGCACGATCATGCCACCCAGGATCGCACCGTCCGTGCGAAATTCCGGAATCATCTTTCGATCGAACCTCTTCTCGAGCGCCGTCACGATCACCCTCTCGAGTTCCGCGTCCGGCGCGTACGCCAGCGTCACCGTAGGACGCAGGCGACCTGCCTCCAGATCGAGCAGCGCCCGGTATCCCGCGGCGATCCCGGGAAGCGACGAATGACGCCTCCGATCGAAAACCACCATGAGGAAGCGGACGAACATCTCCGGCGCGTCCTGTCCGAGAGCCGAGCGGACCGCGGCCTTCTTGTCTTCGAGAGCAATGCTCGGCGCGTTCAGGAACCGCTTGAACGCCGTGTCGGCCTCGTACAGCTCGCCGAGCGTGGCAATCAGATCCCCGAATTCCTCCTCACTGCCATCCCGGCGCGCGAGCTCCAGCAGCGTCTCGGCATAGTTCCTCGATACGGCGGATGTTCTCATCTCTTCCCTCGCCTACAGATCCGCCACCAGCTCTTCAACGAGCCGACGGTTCTCCTCGAAGTCCAGCTTCACCCGGATCAGCCGTTCAGCGGCCGCGAGAGCTATCTCGACGGTTTCCCGTCTCAGATCCTCACGGAGCCGATCCCGTTCCTGATCCAACTCACTCCGTGCGTCGGCAAGCAGAGCCTCCTGCTGCACCTTTGCCTCGGCCAGGATCTCCTTCCTCGTCCCTTCCGCCGCCGCCCGGGCCGTCTCGATCATCTCCTGCGCCTCACGCCGGGCCTCGTCGAGCGCGCTCCGCTGCTGCTCCATCATGGCCTTCGCGTCGTCGCGCGCCTGGTGTGCCTCGTCGATCGACGCCTGGATCTTTTCGTGACGCGCCTCCAGCCCCCCCGAAATCGCCGGAAACACCTTCCATGCGAGGACGCCGAGCGTGAGGAGGAAGAGCACCCACGTCCAGATGATCAGACCCGGGTTCACAGCCAGGATCGGGCTTCCGGCCGCTTCCTCGGCGCGCTCCTGCGCCAGTGCGATCGTCGGAGACGAGGCCACCGCGACGATGCCGAACATCAGCCAGGCCCATCGTGATCGAAGCATGGCTATTTGATGAAGCCGGCAATCACGAGCCCGAACAGCGCGGCGCCTTCGATGAACACCGCCAGGATGATCGCAGCGGTCTGAATGCTCGCCCCGGCTTCCGGCTGGCGCGCCATCGCCTCGGTCATGTGCCCACCGATCTTCCCGATGCCGATTCCGGCCCCGAGGACAGCCCCGAAGACCGCAATGCCCGCGCCCAGGTCTCCGCCCAGACCGCCAGCCTGCAGCAATACCGCCAACATGTTCAGCATGGGGTTCGCTCCCTTGCGTTGTTTGTTATTCCTCGCGCCCGCGAGGACCTGCCGCCGGGTCTCGGCGGATCAGTGCGCGTGACGAATCAGCCCGACAAAGACCGATACGAGCATGGCGAAGATGAACGCCTGCACGAACGCCACGAAGATTTCCAGAAACATCACGAACAGACCGAGCGACAACGCTCCGGTCGTCGCGATGACGCCGACCGGCGTCAGCGCGCCGTATGTAAGGATCAGCCCGAGCAGAGCCAGGAGCACGAAGTGTCCCGCGATCATGTTAGCGAAGAGTCGAATCGCCAGCGCCACGATCTTCGAGAACTTCCCGATAAGCTCGACCGGAGTCATGATCAAGAGGACCACGGGCTTCAGCCAACCGGGCAGACCCGGCGGAAGGAAGAAGATCGTCCTGGCGTACCCCGCCGGACCGAGCGCCACGAATCCCGCCGTTTCAATCACGATCAGCGCGATGATCGCCAGCGCCGAGGTAACCATGATGTTGCTCGTCGGCGTCGAGCCCCAGGGCACGAGACCGAGGAGGTTGGCATACAGGATGAAGAAGAAGAGCGTGAGCACCAGGGGCACGAACTTCTCTCCGCCGCGCCCGATGTTCGCCATCACGACCTCATCCCTCAGATAGAGGAAGAAGACCTCGATCGTGTTGAGGAGACCCTTCGGGGCTCGCACGCCGTGATCGAGCCGACTTGCCGCGCGGGCGGCCGCAAACATTGTAACGATCGTGAGTACGGTCGCGATCATCAGGAAGAGCACGTGCTTCGTGATCGAGAGATCGACCTCGAGCCCCCCGATGTTGAACGCCGGGAACTCTGGAAGATGAATCGTCGTGAAGGGCTCGAGATCCCACTCGGGGGCGTCGACGATATGGTGGATCATCGTCTCCGTGCCCCACTCCTCCGCGCCATGTTCCTGCACGACGTCGGCAGCCTCCGCTGCGTGTTCCTGCACCCTGGACAGCAGCCCGCTGAAAGGTGCCGCCAGGGATCTATATGCTGACGGGTTCATCGGGTCGTCGTCCGTTCGATTCCGTCGTCGGTTCCCGCCGCGCCCGTCGCGAACCCCCCGGCCCGCGGCAAACGGCGAAACAACCACCCCGCCTCCGCCAACAACAACACCATCATTGTCGTGCCGTACGAAACCGGCAGATCAGACTCGAATCGCCCGGCGACTGCGAGACCGCCCGTCCCGATCAATCCGGCTCCCCGTATCGCCAATCCTCCCAGCCAGGCCGACCTCGCATCGCGCTGCTCCGAGAGAGCCCTGGCCAGCGGCCGAAACGCGACCAGTTGAATCACCCATGCGGTGAACATCCCGAGGCCGACCTCTCGCGTGCCTCCGACGATCACCGTCGCCGCACCGACGAGAGCCAGGGTCGAGATCGCGTATGCGATGAACCCTCGTCCTCCTCGATCCCCCGCATCAGTCATCGGGCTCCGCATCCTGGTCCGACTCGCTCTCTCGTCCCCTGAGAACGAGCCGTGAATACATACTCCAGAACCCACCGCCGAACCCCCCGAAAACTCCAAGCAGGACGAAAAGGGGCGACGTTCCGAGTCGGCTGTCCAGCCAGTTTCCCGCCCAGGCGAACAGGGCCACGGCGAGACCCAGCGTCATTCCCAGACCGGCCAACTCCGAATGAGTAGCTGCCGTCGCGGTGGGACTCCTGGTCGGTCCCGCAGTCCGCCCCGGGGCGCGCCCCGGGCCGTCGGAATCCCCGGCTGATCCACGCATCAGGATTGGCCCTCCAGACAGCATTTTGGAAGGCGATGATACCGGCTTGTGAAAAATTACGCAAGCCCTGGAGGGTTGCTTGTGAAAAATTACGCAAGCGTGTTTTTCCTTGACGCTAAACAGAAAACCCCTAGTGTGGTGTTCATTAAGTTTGGAAGCCGTGAAGGCGTCGACAAGACGGGTCCGCTCCGCACGACGAGAGGGCAGAGCGGCCTTACAGATGACTTTTGACAGGCCACGGGCCCCGGTCCAGACCATGCCGTTCTCCTCCCGCCGACGTGCCATAGTTTCCCGCAGGGGCAACTGAGATGGAAGCCGGCAGAAAAGTCGAGATATCCGACGTCGAAATGCTCGAGCGTCTTGGCGACCTGCGGATCCGGACCGAGGCCGAGATCGCGCGCCGCATCGTAGGCCAGCATGGCATCATCGAGCGACTGCTCATCACTCTGCTTGCGGACGGCCACGCTCTTCTGGTCGGCGTCCCCGGCCTGGCAAAGACCTTGATCATCTCGACGCTTGCGGAGGTACTCGATCTGAAGTTCAGTCGGATCCAGTTCACCCCCGACCTCATGCCTTCGGACATCACCGGAACGGAGGTGCTCCAGGAGGATCACCAGGGCGGCGCGAGACGATTCCAGTTCGTGCGCGGCCCGATCTTCGCCGACATCATCCTGGCCGACGAGATCAACCGCACGCCCCCGAAGACCCAGGCGGCCCTCCTCCAGGCGATGCAGGAGGGCGAGGTCACCGTCGGCACGGAGACGTTTCCGCTGGGTCGTCCGTTTTTCGTTCTCGCGACGCAGAACCCGATCGAACAGGAGGGGACCTACCCTCTCCCCGAGGCTCAGCTCGATCGGTTCATGTTCGAACTGCGGATCACCTATCCGAGCGCGGAGGAGGAGGTCAGGGTCGCGGACATGACGTCGTCAGGACCCAGGGCCTCGTTGGCCTCGATCGTCTCCGGCGATGAACTCCTCGATTTCCAGGCCCTGGTGCGGCGCATACCCGCCCCACCGTCGATGGTCGAGTACGCGGTTCGCCTGGCCCGGGCGACGAGACCGGCCGATGAGGCGGCCCCGGACTTCGTGAAGCGAATGATCAGCTGGGGCGCCGGGCCGCGAGCATCTCAACACATGGTGCTGGGAGCGAAGGCGCGCGCTGCCCTGCATGGGCGACCCGTCCCGAATTTCGACGATGTGCGGGACGTGGCGTCCGACGTGCTCCGTCACCGAATCGTACCCGGATTCGAGGCGGAGGCCGACGGTCGGACGGCCGACGACCTGGTCGCCGATCTCATCGAGCACAGCCGCTCCTGGTAAACGGCGGGCAAGACATGGACGGACCAGACAGTAGATCATGATCGGCACGATCGTGGTGCTCGTCGTATTGCTCGTGCTGTCCGGTCTCTTCTCGGGCGCGGAGATCGCGTTGTTCTCTCTCAGTGAAGCCCGGGTGCGTTCGCTGGTGGCGGAGAAGCGGGCCGGCGCCCGGGCCCTCGTCGATCTGAAGGAGGACGCTGAGTCTCTCCTCATCACGATCCTCATCGGCAACAACGTCGCGAACATCGGAGCGGCCTCCGTCGCCACATACGCCGCGACGCAGGCATTCGGTTCGGCCGGGGTCGGGCTCGCCACGGGCGTCATGACCCTGCTGGTGCTGTTCTTCGGCGAGATCGTGCCCAAGAGTTTCGCGTCCAGAAACGCGGTGCGGCTGTCTCTGCTCGCCGCGCCACCGCTGCGTATCCTCCGCCGTGCGCTTTCGCCACTGATCTACCCGTTCGACCGACTGCTGCGGCTCTTTCTGCCCGAGCAAGCGTCATCCGTGACGGAAATTACGGAACTCGAGATCCGCACCATGACGCGGATGGGTCACCAGTCCGGGCAGATCGAAGAACACGAGCGGCAGTTGATCGAGGGCGCGTTTACGCTCGATCGACGCAAGGCATGGGAGATCATGACTCCGCGTGTCGAGGTGTTCGCCTGGCCCGACGATCGAACGCTCGCGGAGGTCGCGCCGGAACTCCCGGACGTGCACTACACCCGCATTCCCGTCTACCACGGTTCGCTGGACCACGTGACAGGGGTCCTCTATCTACGCGATGCCTACCAGGCTCTGTTGACGGGGCAACGGGACGTGCGACTGAAGACCCTCGCGCGCGAGCCGCTGTTCGTTCCCGAGTCCGTCGCACTGATCGAGTTGCTCGAACAGTTTCGATCCCGGCGAATCCACCTCGGCGTCGTCGTCGATGAGCACGGCGGAATCGACGGGATCGTCACACTCGAAGACATCCTCGAGGAGCTCGTCGGAGAGATCGTCGACGAGACCGACGAGCCGGAAGAGCCGATCGTCCGCATCAACCGCAACGAGGTGCTGGTACGCGGAACGGCTGATCTGAGGGAGATCAATCACTTCTTCAACACCGCCTTTCCGATTCTCGAACACCGATCGCTCAACGGCTATCTGCTGGAAGAGATGGGCCGGGTGCCGGAAGCGGGCGACTCCATCGAGCGTATCGGCGTTCGGATCGAGATCCTCAAGGCGACGGGGACGCAGGTCACGCGCGTGCGGCTTCGACGGGTTGTCGCGACGGTGCGCGACGAGCGCGACGAGGGAGTGACGGGCTGAGTCGTCCCCCTGGAGACCGCGGCGGCAGTCGCTACAGGGTCCCGCCGGCGCCGAGAAATCCGGTGTACCAGTCGATCAGCCAATCCCCGAACAGGAAGGTCGCGGCGGCCCCCACCGCCAGAAAAACCCCGAACGGCACGAGCTTCCCGGTCTTGAGCGAGATGGGTCCGAAGATTACCGACCCGGCCAGAGCACCGAGGAAGATCGTCAACATCGAACCCAGCGGGCCCAGAAACGCTCCCACCATCGCCATCATCTTCATGTCCCCGCCACCCATCGCGGGCTTCTTGAACACCAGCTCACCCAACCACCCGACCGCGAACAACACCGAGAACCCGAGGGCGGCGCCGGCGAGCGACAGGAGAGGCGTGGGCGGACCCGGGAAGAACGACAGGGCGAGACCGGCCGCCAGACCGCCGATCGAAAGCTGATCCGGAATGAGGTAGTGCTGCGCGTCGGTCAGAGCGATCGCGAGCAGGATCGTCAGAAGGATCGCACCGACGAGCCCATGAGCTGTCGGCCCGTACACGAGGGCCATCACGGTCCAGATGACGACGGTCGCGGCCTCTACAGCCGGATATTGCCAGGAAATCGATTCCTTGCAGAACCGACACTTCCCCCGGAGGACGAACCACGAGACGATGGGGATATTGTCGTACCAGCGAACGGGTTCGCTGCATTTCGGGCATCGGCTTCGCGGCTTCACCACACTCTCGCCAACCGGCATTCGCGAGATGCACACGTTGAGAAACGACCCGATTACAACCCCCAGGAAGGCCGCCCACGCCAGGAACATCGGATCGTTCAATTTCCCCTCCCCGGTACGTGCTCGTTCAGCTCTGCCCCGCTCCCATGATCCGGTCCAACAGAATGGCGCCCGCGGCAGCCACGTTGAGTGACTCCATTCCGGCGCTCATCTCGACCGCGACCCGCCGCGTCGCCGCACTGTCCAGTTCAGGCGACGTGCCACTGGTCTCGCCACCGAGCGCCAGCGCCAGCCGAGGTCCCGCTATCGGCGCGTGGCCGATCGGCTCCCCATCCGCGGTCGCGATCCAGAGCGGCACCTTCCGGCGGGCCAGTTCGTCGATGGTCGACGCGCGATCCGCACGAAACAAGGGTCGCCGCAGGCCGGCGCCCGCAGAGGCACGAACCGCCTTCGGGCCCCACGGATCGGCCGTGTGCTCCAGTGCGACGGCGCCAGAGGCGCCCAGCGATACCGCCGTCCGGATGAGCGCCCCGACGTTGCCGGGATCCTGTACCCCGTCCAGAATCACGATAAGACCGGGTGCCATGTCGTCCCAGGTCCACCCCGGGATTTCGGCGATCGCGAGCACCGACTGCGGATTCTGCGTATCGGCAATCTCCTCGACGACTCGACGTTCGACGACGTCGACCCGCCAGCCGGCGCCGCGGGACCGTGTCAGCAGATCCCGTACCGTGGGATCGTCTTCCGCCCCCTGCTCGGCGAGGACGACCTCGACGGACGCGTCGGCCTGGAGGAGTTCGAGGAGTAGCCGAGGCCCCTCGGCCATGAACCACCCCGCGGCGTCTCTCCCCTTCCGCTGGCGCAGCGAGCGCCAGACCTTCCTCTCGGACCGAGTCGGCATCGGCAAAGTGTATCGCCGAGCACGCATACCCCGCGAGTGAATGAACCTGACATCCAGCGCAGTGACCGTCCCCCCCGTGGCATTGACGATCGCCGGCAGCGACTCCGGCGGTGGGGCGGGAGTGCAGGCCGACCTCAAGACGTTCGAGGCGTTCGGGGTGTTCGGCACGAGCGCGATCACTGCGGTGACGGCCCAGAACACCGTCGGCGTGCACTCGGTGCTCCCGATGACGGGCGACCTCGTGACCGCTCAGATCCTCGCCGTGGTGACCGACCTCGCGCCCTCCGCGGTCAAGACGGGCATGCTGGCGACGGCCGACATCGCGGCGACGGTCGCGGCCGCGATCTCGGACCTCGACATCTCACCCGTAGTGGTCGATCCGGTAATGGTCTCTACCGGCGGCGACCGCCTGCTCGATGAGGATGCGCTGGATGTGATCCGCTCACGCCTCCTTCCGGTCGCTACTCTGGTTACCCCGAATCTGGCCGAAGCCGGCCTGTTGACGGGTCTGGACGTACGAGACAGACGGCAGATGTCGAAGGCGGCGCGATGCCTCGTGGAAGCCGGGGCCTCGGCCGCTCTGGTTAAGGGAGGGCACCTGGCCGGGGATGAGATCGTAGATGTGCTGTGGGACGGGGAGTCGGAGACCGTGTGGGAAGCCCGACGGCTTCCCGGGGGGAACACGCACGGTACAGGATGCACACTATCGGCAGCGATCACCGCGGGGCTCGCGGCGGGCAGCGCGCTGATCCCGGCGATCTCCGAGGCGATCGCGTATACCCGCCGGGCGATCGCCTCGGCCCCAGGCCTGGGGCAGGGACCGGGTCCGCTGGACCATCGTGGCGCGGCGGGCACTACTCGCCATAGGGCACCCAGATGTTCTTGATTTGCGACGCGTGTCTCAGGAACTCGCGCCCCTCGGAGTCCGCCGGCTCGTACCAATCGCGTCCGACTCCGTAGCTCACCCAGGTTCGCTTGAGGTTCTCCGCCGACAACCGTTCGACCTCGGCGGACCCGTCCGCCGACCCGAAGTACCACATCCCATCGACGTCGTCATGGCTGGCGAGCACCGGCGCCAACTCGTCATTGAGGCCCGTGAGGATGTTGATCACGCCGGGTGGCACATCGGATGTTTCCAGCACCTGATAGAGATCGGTCGCCAGGAGCGGCCAGCGCTCCGATGCCACCGCCACGACCGAGTTGCCGACCGCGACGGGAGCCAGGACGGTCGAGACGAACCCGAGTAGCGCCGGCTCTTCCGGGCACACCACCGCCACGACGCCCAGGGGTTCGGGCATGGCGAGCGTCACGTTGCGAAACGGCGTACGGTGGACGGCCCCGTCCCATTTGTCCGCCCATGACGCGTACGCAAACACCCGCGAGATCGCCGCCTCCACCTCGCGGGCCGCGGTCGCCGGCGAGGCCCCGGCGAACGTCTGCAGCCGCCGCTCGAAGTCCTCCCTGCGGACGGCCAGGTTCTCCGCCAGATAGAAGAGGATCTGAGCCCGCAGATGGGCGGTCGCCTTCGACCAAGTCGTGGCGTGCGCCGCCTCGACGGCGTTCCGCACGTCCTTCCGGTTTCCGCGCGCGACCTCGTCGACGTGGTTTCCGACGTAGTCAGTCACCGTCAGGCTGTAGCCACCGTTCGGCCGTTTCTGCGCACCGCCGTAATAGTGCTTCGCCGTCCGGTCGACTGCGGGGATCCCGGGGGCGGGGTCGGCGGAGGACTCCGCATCGGCTTCCGTCCGAGCCCCCGGGGCCCCGTACCCCGCGTCGGCACCTTCCGACACGCGGATCCGGTGGACGTACTCCCACAGACCCTCTCGTCCGCCTTCACGACCGAACCCACTCTCCCGATATCCGCCGAACCCCGACGAGGCGTCGAAGAGATTCGTGCAATTCACCCACACGGTTCCCGCCACGATGCGCGAGGCGATGTCGAGCGCGAGGTTCACGTTCTCCGTCCATACGCTCGCGGCGAGCCCGTATCGGGTGTTGTTGGCTAGAGCGAGCGCTTCGGCCGGCGTGCGGAAGGTCATCTGCACCACGACCGGGCCGAAGATTTCGACCTGGGCGATCCTGGCTGCCGGAGAGACGTCGGTGCAGAGCGTCGGGGGATAGAACCACCCGCCTCGGGGGACGCTCCAGGACGGCTGCCAGACCGTGGCCCCGTCGTCCCGACCCTCGTCTACCAACGCGCGGATCTTCTCCAGTTGCACCGGCGCGATGATCGCCCCGATATCGATTCCCTTGTCGAGAGGATCTCCCATTCGAAGGGTCTCCATCCGGACGCGCAGGCGCTCGGCAAGCTCCTCCGCGATGCCCTCCTGGGCCAGGATCCGCGATCCCGCGCAGCACACCTCTCCCTGGTTGAACCAGATGGCGTCTACCACGCCTTCGACCACGCTGTCGAGATCTGCATCGTCGAACACGACGAACGGCGATTTGCCCCCCAGCTCCAGCGAAAGCCTCTTTCCGCTGCCCGCCGTCGCGCGTCGGATGATCCGACCGACTTCGGTCGAACCCGTGAACGCGATCTTGTCCACATCCGGGTGGGCGACGATGGCCGCTCCAGTGTCCCCGTCCCCCGTCACGATGTTTACGACACCGGCCGGCAAGCCCACCTCCTGGCAGAGCTCCGCGAACCGAAGCGCTGTGAGCGAGGTGAACTCGGCAGGTTTGAGCACGACCGTGTTCCCCATGGCGATGGCCGGGGCGACCTTCCACGCGAGCATGAGCATCGGGAAGTTCCACGGAATGATCTGGCCCACGACGCCGAGCGGCTCGTAGCCCGGGAGTTCCTCGCTCATCAGTTGAGCCCACCCGGCATGGTGGTAAAAATGCCGGGCGACCAACGGGATGTCGATGTCGCGCGATTCGCGGATCGGTTTCCCGTTGTCGAGCGTCTCCAGCGTGGAGAACAGGCGCGAGTGTTTCTGGATGTGTCGCGCGATCGCATACAGGTGCCGGGCCCGGCCGTGCCCACCGAGGGCCCACCATGCGGGTTGCGCCGCGCGCGCGGCGGCAACCGCCGCATCGACATCCGCCGGCGTCCCCTGCCCGACGTCCGCGAGCGTCTCCTCGTTCGACGGGTTGACCGTGGCGAAGGTGTCCGCCGCCTCGGTCCAGTTTCCACCGATGAAGTGGCCGAACCGCCCGTCGTGGGCAAGGATCCACTCCCGTGCCGGACCCGCGGACTCCGGCGCCGGCCCGTACTCCATCGTCTCGAAAAACGTTGCGATCTTTGGCATGTCTATTCGTCGTTTCGCTAGCCCATCGGGTGTCGATGCTGCGCCGAGTACCGTCCGGTCGCCTGATGCTCGAGCTGGCGCTCTATGTCGCCGAGCAGTGAACTCGCGCCGAACCGGAACAGCGATCGGTCGAGCCACTCCGACCCGAGTTCCTCCTTGACCAGGGTGAGCCACTCGAGCGATTGCTTCGCCTTTCCCACGCCACCGGCCGGTTTCATCCCCACACGAAACCCGGTGTGTGCCAAATAGCCCCGAATCGCGCGGGCCATGACCAGCCCCACCGGGAGCGAGGCATTGACCTTTTCCTTGCCCGTGGACGTCTTGATGAAGTCGGCGCCGGCCATCATGCACACCCAGCTGGCGCGAGCCACGTTGCGGAGCGTGCCCAGTTCCCCGGTGGCCATGATCGTCTTCAGGCGTGCGTCACCACAGGTTTCGCGGAACAGGCGTACCTCGTCGTACAACGCGGGCCAGTCCCCCGTCAGCACATGACCCCTCGTAATGACGATGTCGATCTCCCCGGCTCCTGCCTCGACGGCGCGCCGGATCTCCTCGACCCGTTGATCGAGCGGCGTGAGTCCTGCCGGGAAGCCCGCCGCGACGGAGCACACGGGGATGCCGGAGCCCTCGAGCGCATCTACGGCCGGGGGGACCATAGTCGGATAGACGCAGACCGAGGCGACCCGCACCCCGAGATCGCCCGCGCCGAGTGCCTCGAGGACGTCCTGTCGGACGGGACGCCGTGCCTTGGCGGCGAGCCGGGCCACGCGACCGGGGGTGTCGTCGCCGGCCAGCGTGGTGAGATCGATCATCGTGACCGCGCGCAGAAGCCACGCGGTCTGCCATTCCTTCTTGACGCTACGGCGCGTGCCCAAGGTGGCCGCGCGACGCTCGATGGCGCTTCGATTCGCCCGTAGATTCCGTACGAGATCCTGGTCCAGCGCCATTCCGGCGTTTCTCGAATGCGTCGCTTCGGACATCTCCGCTCTCGTCAGGGTACGTCGGGCAAGCTCACGTGAACGCCGCGACAGACACCGCGACCAACCGTTGAAAATCAGCCTGTACCAACCGGGTGGTCCGGAGAACCTCTTCATGGGCGAGCGGCTCGTCGAGCACGCCGGCGGCATAGTTCGTCAGGCAAGACACGGCGACGCAGCGGATTCCAGTTGCGCGGGCCGCGATCACCTCGGGTACCGTCGACATTCCGACGGCGTCCGCTCCCATCGCCGTCAGCATCCGAATCTCTGCCGGTGTTTCATACGACGGGCCGTGAACGGCGACGTACACCCCCTCGTGTAGCCGCACCCCCAGGTCGGCCGCCGTCCGACGGACGATCGCCCCGAGATCCCTGTCGTAGGCCATCGTCATGTCCGGAAACCGCGTCTCGCCACCGAACACCGGCCCGGTCAGGGGGCTCCGTCCGGTCAGATTGATGTGGTCGGTGATCATCATCAGTTCGCCGGGGTGGAACCCATCGCGGAGAGCGCCCGACGCGTTGCTGAGAAAGAGGATGGGCACGCCGAGAGAGGCGAGGACCCGCACGTAGAAGACGGTGCGTCCCGGGTCTCCGCCCTCGTAGAGGTGGACACGTCCGCTCAACCCGATGGCGGGGGCGCCGTCCAGCGTCCCGAGGACCGCGCGGCCGGCGTGGCCGACCACGGAGGTAGAGGGCCACCCGGGGAGTTCGTCGTAGGACACTTCAATGGGATCATCGAACTCCTCGGCGAGCCCGCCCAGGCCCGATCCCATCGTCACGGCCGCAACCGGATGCTCCTCACCGAACCGCTCCCGCACCCGCGTGCGCAAGGCCGAGCTCGCCCGCGCCACGGCCTGAACCATCCCGTCCGTATCGCCGGCAGCCGTCACACGAGCACCCCTGCCAACGTCGCGGTCATCCATGTGGCGGCGGTCCCGCCGAGCATGGCGCGCATCCCGAGCTTCGAGAGATCCTGCCGCCGGTCGGGCGCGATGCCCCCGATCCCGGCGATCTGGATCGCGATCGAACTGAAGTTGGCGAACCCGGTCAGCGCATACGTGCTTATGATCAGCGCCTTGTTCGACAGTTCCAGATCGCCGGCGAGCCCCGAAGCGAGGTTGGTAAACGCGACGAACTCGTTCGCCACCATCTTCACCCCGAAGAGGCTTCCAACATCCACGGCGTCCGCCCACGGCACGCCGATCAGCCAGGCGACAGGCGCGAAGACCCACCCGAAGATTTTCTCCAGCGTGAGGCCTTCGAAGCCGAAGAGGCCGGTGGCCCACCCCAGCAGACCGTTCGCCATGGCGATGAGGGCCAGAAAGGCCAGGAGCATCGCCCCGACGTTCAGCGCCAGCTTGAGACCGTCAGCCGCCCCCCCCGCCGCCGCGTCGATGATGTTGACGTGGGACTCGGGCAGCTCGATGTCGATCGAATCCCTGGTCACCGGCTCCTCAGTCTCTGGCATGAGCATCTTGCTCATCACGATTCCGGCGGGCGCGGCCATGATGCTGGCCGCCAGCAGGTGGCCGGCGATGTCGGGGAAAACGCCGGCGAGCAGCGCCACGTAGGCCGCGAGCGCGCCACCCGCCACGGTCGCGAAGCCGCCGGTCATCACCGTCGTCAGCTCCGACCGGGTCATGTCGCTCACGAAAGGCCGGATCAGGAGCGGCGCCTCCGTCTGCCCCACGAAGATGTTCCCGGCCGCCGACGTCGTCTCGGCCCCGCTCGTCTTGAGCGTTCTCTGCATGAGCCACGCGACACCTTTCACGACGTGCTGCATGAGGCCGACGTGATACGCGAGCGCCATGAGCGACGAGAAGAAGATGATCGTGGGCAGCACGCTGAACGCGAAGTTGGCGCCGAGATGGACCATCGAGCCGTCGAGGGGGATGCCGTCAGACCCGAGCACGGGCGTCGTGGGGCTGACGAGCGACCCGAACAGAAAGGCGGCACCCGCGTTCGTGTATCCGATGATCGCCACGAAAATGTCGTTGACGGCGGCGAAAAAACCGCGCCCGAGGCCTGTCCGAAGCACCAGTAGCGCGAAGAGGATCTGCAGCCCGACGCCTTTCGCCACCAGGCTCCAATCGATCGCCTTCCTCCGGGCGGAAAACACCCAGGCCATCGAGAGCAGAAACGCGAAACCGATCAGGCCACGCAGAAAACGGCTGAAGAAGGGCTCGTCGATCTTCCCCCCGACACCGTCCAGCCCCTGACCGACGGCCGGGAGCGCCGCGACCGCCACGACGGCGAGGACGATGCCCAGGGCGATGGGAAGACGTCGACGGAACAACCGTTCAGAACCGGCCACGATCGCGTACCTCCTCATGAGAAGGCTGCAACAGGCTTCAAGACAGCGTCCGTCCGGCGACCTTCGCCTCGACGGGCGGGCGCCGCTCAAAGGGCTTGATCAGCACCAATCCCGCAACGAAACCTCCGACGTGGGCCCAGAACGCGACGCCGCCGCCCGCTCCCAGCGTCGCCGCCCCGGAAAGGACCTGGAGGAAGAACCAGTACCCGAGCATGACCCAGGCAGGCACACGAATCACCCGAATGAACACGATGAGGATGATCAACGTCTGCACACGAACGCGCGGGTACAGCACGAGGTAGGCTCCCATGATCCCGCTGATCGCTCCCGAGGCGCCCACGACCGGGATCGCGCTGGACGGGTCGCTCACTACGTGCGCGGCCGCCGCAATCGCGCCTGTCAGCACGTAGAACAGCGCGAAGCGTCCGTGCCCCATGGAATCCTCGATGTTGTTCCCGAAGACCCACAGAAACCACATGTTGCCGATCAGATGAAACCAGCCGCCGTGCATGAACATCGACGTCGCGACCGTCTGCCATCCGAGGCCCCCGACCCTGCACGCGTAGCCACCGAGATCGATGCGCGTCCCCTCCGCGATGGCGCCGGTCAGCTCACCCGGTATCGCCCCGTAGGCGCACAGCGACTCCACGAACGCGCCGCTCGCCCCCATCCCCTCTACCGTCAGCCACACGACGACATTGATGGCGATGATGGCCATCGTCACGTACGGCGTCAGTTCGGTCGGGTTTTCGTCGCGTAACGGAAACATGGGCCCGCCAACATAGTCTCGCCTCACCTTCCGGGTCGATTCGGACGCCCGCCCTCGTGTACCCGATGGGACGCCGTGTTCGGGCCTACCCTGTTGAAGGCACGTCACTTGCACGAATCCGGGCTCGCGTCGGGGAGACCGGCGCGATTTCGCGAAGAAAGGCGGGTCCGTGCGCGAGATCGGTTGCATTGCGGGAACAAAACACCGGGAGATCAGGCGAAACGCCGGGATCCCGGCGCGCGCACGCATCCTCCCGGGTCTCATCGCGGGCGCGGCGGTCCTGACCGCGTGCGTACCGCCCAAACCGAACTTCCCCACGCCGAGCCCCCGCCGACCCCTCGAACAGCCGGAGACGCTGACGGCCGAGCCCGCTCGCACGGTCGCGCACCGGTCCGTATCCGCGATCACCGGCGACATCCGGTTCCTCGATGGTTCGAACGAGGATCGGGACCTGGGACCCATCGTCGTCTACCTGGTCCCGCGGACCGGAGAACGAGACCGAGCCCCCGCCGACAGTCTCCCCGACCTCGTCCTCACGTCGAGGACCGAGGCGTTTTCGCCACCCCTGGTCGCGGTAGCCCGGGGCCAGAAGCTCGTGCTCGCGAACGAGGGCCCACTCACTCACGGGCTCTTCTCCGCGGAGATCGAGGGTGTGCGTTTCGACTTACCCCCCGGGACGCGGTCGGCCCCGTTCTCGGTTCCGCCCCGTGGGCCGATTCGGTTCTACTGCGCCCTGCATGCCGACGAGACGTTCGTCATCTTCGGCAGCCCCGTTCGCCATGTCGCGGTGGTCGAAGCCGGAGAGACCTACGAGTTCGATGGTGTGGAATCGGGCCGGTACACGCTCACGATCTGGTCGCCTCGCGTCGAGGGACCCGTCCGCGACGTGATCGCTGACGGGTACACGCGCTCCATCGAGCCCGTCTGGATCGACCCCGACCTTCTTCGCCCCCCCGCGGTCTCCCGGGGGTCACGGTGAGACCCGGACGTGGTTCGCTCGGTGTGGCCGGCCGCCTCGCCCTGCTGCTCGGCGGGCTCGCCGCCCTGTCCACCATTCTCGCGCTGGCGTTGCAGGACCGGGCGCTCGATCGGGACCTGCGCGAGGCCGCGGTAGCCAGGCTGGCGAATAGCGCCTCGGTGGCTGACCGGCTGGTCGCCGATCACGTGCGTGCGCTGGCGACGCGCTACGCCGCGATCAGCCGGACACCCGAACTCCGGGCGAACCTGAGCAGCGGACACGCGGAGACGCTGAATTTTTACGCCAGCAGGCTGCTTCGCGACCAGGGGGCGACGCTGATCGCCTTCGTGGGCGCGGACGGCGAGCTGCTGGCCAACGCGGGCGATCCCCGGTTGGTCGCCAAGGCGCATGCGAGGAGCCTCGACCGGGCGGGATCGTTGCCCACCTGTGTGTCTGCGGGGTCGGCCACGTCGCGCGGCGTCGGCGGTCTGGATTGGGTTCCCTGCGCGTTCCCGGAAACGCGGGGCGAGGGAACGCTGTTCGAATCGGATGGTGACCTGTATGCGCTGGCCATGGTGCCGCTCCGCACGGAGGACCGGCTCGACGGTGGACTGCTCGCAGTGGAAGCCGTCGATTCGGCACTGCTGGCCGAGTGGTCCGACCTGGCCGGCGCGGACCTCCGTTCCGGTCCCGTCGCCGCCGGGGTGCTCGACGCCCCGGTCCGCTCGTTGCCGGGAATCGAACTCCGGGTGTCGACCGGTTTCGACGTCGAACAGCAGATCCTCGATCGTTCGAGGAACAATCTGATGATCTCGGGGCTTCTCGCCCTCCTGCTGGCGATGGCGGCGAGCTTCCTTCTCGCGAGGGCGGTCACGCGTCCCATCCTGAGGATGAGGGAGGCGACGGAACGGCTCAGCGAGGGCGATCTCGAGCATCGGGTGGAGGTGAAGCGCGACGACGAACTCGGTGAACTCGGTCTCGCCTTCAACGAACTGGCATCGAGGCTCACCGATAGCCAGGAGCGCGTGCGGCGCGCGCAGAAGCTCGCCCGATTCGGCAACTGGTACCTGGATCTGGACCGGAACGCCTTCGAGGGGACCACGGAATTCCGCAGCCTCATGAGGCTGCCGGAGGTCGGGGCGATCGCCGTGGACGGGCTTCTCGCGCGCGTCGTACCCGAGGACCGGGCCGGGCTGCGCGCTGCCCTCGAGGAGTCCGTCCGTAGGCAACGGCCGTTCCAGATCGATGTCCGGGTTCCGGCCACCGATGGGAGCGATCGCATCATCCACTTCCGGGGGCACGCTCGTGGATCGGCGGAGTCGCGACTCGAAGGCTCGATCCAGGACGTCACGCAGGCCCGGGAGGCGGAAGAGCAGATCCGTTATCTGTCGATGCACGATGCGCTGACCGGGCTCGGCAACCGCGAATTCGCGCTTGGGGAGCTGCGCGACCGCATCACGAACCGGGACGGCGCCCCCGGCGTCACGGCCGCCGTCATCGGGATTGGTGACCTGCGGAGCGTGATCGACACCTTCGGGCACGCGAGCGGCGACCGCGTCTTGATGGACGTCGCGCGGAGACTCGTCGGGGGAGTTCGCGAGGATGCGCGAGGACCGGATGTCGGACGGGATCTCGTCGCCAAACTCGGAGATGACCGGTTCCTCGTGCTGTTTGATGGGGTGTCCTCGTCCGACATGGCGAGTGCGGCCGCCGAGCGCCTCCTGGCACTTCTTCGGCGTCCCTTCCCGATCGGCGATGACGAGGTGGTGCTGACGCCGACCTTCGGCATCGCGACATGGCCGGAGGACGCGGACAACGCGGATACGCTGGTGCGAAACGCGGAGACGGCGCTCGGCCAGGCCCTCAGAGAAGACCCCGGCGACATTCGGTTCTTCCACGGCTCCATGCACGAGGACGCGAGTCGCAGACTCCGGATCGCGAACCTCCTCCGGCGAGCCATCGAGGAAGGTTCTCTCGACCTCCACTATCAGCCGCGCGTCCGGCCCGAGGACGGCGCTCTCGTCGGAGTGGAGGCGCTGGCCCGGTGGACCGACCCGGAACTGGGTCCCGTATCGCCGGCGGAGTTCATCCCGATCGCCGAGGCCACCGGCAGCATCCACGCGCTCGGCACCTGGGCCATCCACCAGGCGGCCCGCCAGATGAAGGCGTGGCACGAGGCCGGACACGACTGGCTGTCGGTCTCGGTGAACCTGTCGCAGCACCAGCTCGAGCCGGGCCTGGTCGAGGTGCTGACGTCGGCGACGGAAGGGCTCGACCGATCGCTCTTCGAGCTCGAGGTGACCGAGTCGGCACTGATCACGGAAGGCGATGCGGCGATCGAGACGCTGACGTCGCTTCGAGGTCACGGGTTCCGCATCGCGCTGGACGACTTCGGGACCGGGTATTCCTCTCTCTCGTATCTGCAGGGGCTTCCGATCGACACGGTGAAGGTCGACCGGGGATTCATCCGGGACATCGCGGAGGACGAAGATGCGGCGGCCCTCACGGCGTCGGTGCTCGCCATGTGCCGCGCGCTGCGACTCCACACCGTCGTCGAAGGGGTGGAGACCGAAGCGCAACTCCGAACACTCCTGAGGCTCGGAGCGACCGAGGTACAGGGATTCTTCTTCTCGCGACCGCTGCCCGTCGCGGAGTGTACGGCCTACATCGAATCTGCGACGGCGGCCGCGGACCTGCCGATCTGACACTACGGCAGTTCGGCTCGCTCGCTGAAGTGCCATTTTGTCGCTAAACCCGGTCGTTTTCGAGGTTTTGCGCGGCATGTCGATTGCACCCCTCACGCCCATTCGCGGGCGACACGCAGCAGCCCCCGAGCACAACTGACGCTGAAAAGGACACCAAATGGGCAAGATCATCGGCATCGATCTCGGGACCACCAACTCCGTCGTCGCGGTCATGGAAGGCGGAGACCCCGTCGTGATTCCGAGTTCAGAAGGCGCGCGCACGACCCCGTCGGTCGTCGCGTTTACGAAAGAGGGCGAACGACTCGTCGGCCAGGTCGCGAAGCGGCAGGCCGTCACGAACCCGATCAACACCGTTGCCTCCATCAAGCGCTTCATGGGCCGTAAGCGGTCCGAAGTCGAGGAGGAAATGACGCTCGTCCCGTACGAGATCGAGGGCGACTCGCAAGACCGCGTGCAGGTGAAGATCCCCCACGCGGGCAAGACGTTCACGCCGCCTGAGATCTCCGCCATGGTGCTTCAGAAGATGAAGCAGACGGCGGAAGACTATCTCGGTCAGGAAGTGACGCAGGCCGTCATCACGGTGCCGGCGTACTTCAACGATGCGCAGCGACAGGCGACCAAGGACGCCGGGAAGATCGCGGGTCTCGAAGTCCTGCGGATCATCAACGAACCGACGGCCGCGGCGCTCGCCTACGGTCTCGACAAGAAGGCCGACGAGAAGATCGCCGTCTTCGATCTCGGTGGTGGGACGTATGACATTTCGGTTCTCGAACTCGGGGACGGAGTGTTCGAGGTCAAGGCCACGAACGGCGATACGCACCTGGGCGGCGACGACTTCGATCAGCGCGTCATCAGCTGGCTCGTGGACGAGTTCAAGAAGGATCAGGGCATCGACCTTTCGAGCGATCCGATGGCGCTCCAGCGCCTCAAGGAGGCCTCCGAGAAGGCGAAGATCGAACTCAGCTCGACCATGCAGACGGACATCAATCTTCCGTTCATCACGGCGGATGCGTCGGGCCCGAAGCATCTGAACCTCACGTTGACCCGGGCGAAGTTCGAGCAACTCGTCGACGACCTGATCCAGCGCACGATCGCGCCGATGAAGATGGCGCTCAAGGACGCCGGTCTCTCGGTCGACGAGATCGATGAGGTCATCCTGGTCGGCGGCTCCACACGGATTCCGAAGATCCAGGAGGTCGTGAAGGAGTTCTTCAAGAAGGACCCCCACAGGGGCGTGAACCCCGATGAGGTCGTCGGCATCGGCGCCTCGATTCAGGGCGGCGTGTTGGGCGGCGATGTGAAGGACGTGCTCCTGCTCGACGTCACGCCTCTCTCGCTGGGCATCGAGACCCTCGGCGGGGTGATGACGTCGCTGATCGAACGAAACACGACCATCCCGACGAAGAAGACCGAGGTGTTCTCGACGGCGGAGGACAACCAGGGCACGGTCGACATCCACGTGCTCCAGGGAGAGCGAAAGATGGCGCAGGACAACAAGACCATCGGTCGCTTTCAACTCACCGGGATTCCGCCTGCGCCACGCGGCGTGCCGCAGGTCGAGGTGACCTTCGACATCGATGCCAACGGGATTCTGCACGTGAGCGCCAAAGACAAGGCGACGAATAAGGAGCAGAAGATCCGGATCGAAGCTTCTTCCGGCCTGTCGGACAGCGAGATCGACTCGATGGTTGAGGAAGCCGAGGAGCACGCGGCGGAGGACCAGGAACGTCGGGAGACGGTCGAGTCGAGAAATCGGCTCGATTCCCTCGTCTACCAGACCGAGAAGAACCTCGAGGACTGGTCGGAGAGCCTGGACGACGACGCGAAGGCTTCGATCGAGGAAGTGTTGGAGCGCGGTCGGCAGGCCCTCAAGCAAGACGATACGACCGAAGTCACCGACGCCACGCAGGCGATTCAGGACGCGGTCGGCGCGGCCGCTCAGCAGATGTACGCGGCGGCGGGGATGGGCGAAGGCGCAGCCGGGGAACCCGACATGGAGGGGGCCGCGGGTGACGAGGAGGCAGAGGCCGAGGACGAAGAGGAGGACGTGGTAGAGGCGGACTACGAGATCGTCGAAGAAGAAGCGTAACGCCTCTTCGCTCCAGGTTTTTGGGGTTCGAGCGTCACGGCGCCCGTCTCGCAGCCGCGGGGCGGGCGTTTTCCTTGCGTCTGGTCAACCGTGGTGCGAACAGACGGGGCAACCGAGCCTCGGCGAGAACCGTCTAACGTCGGGCTCGTTCGCGAGATCACTCGCTCGCGTGAACCCCCTGGCGTGACGATGCGTTACGTTTGTAATGCCGTGGTACGGGACGGTCCATCGGATGGCCCGCCTCGACCTCAAAGAGACATAGAGGAGCACGAAGAACATGAGCGATTCTGTCCGAGCCCGCCTCAACCTCCTTGTCGCGACAGCCGTGGCGTTCGCGTTCGGTCTGGGTCTGGCTTCCGCGCTCGATCTCACACCGCTTTCGATCGCCGCCGACGAGCGGCCGACTCCGACGCTGGTGATCGGAGCGCCGAATGCTCCCGACGTCACCCTGAACGGCGGGTTCGCCGACATGCTCGAGGGAGTGAAGCCGGCGGTCGTGACCGTTTGGGCGCAGGGCGAGCGCCGGGCCCGGCGGTTCGCGCGGCGTCCGCCAGACCTCGAGCTTCCCGAAGGGTTCGAGCTTCCCGAGGGGTTCGACGATTCACAGGAGGGGGAAGAGGGAGACTCCGGCGAGGACGAGGGTCCCGCGTGGCGCCGCAGTCCTCCTCCCGATCCCGAGGTTGAACAGGGTCTCGAGGCGTGGAGCGGATCAGGGTTCGTGATCTCGGCCGACGGGTACGTTCTGACGAACAACCACGTCGTGCAGGGAGCCACGTACGTAGACATCGAACTGGCCGACCAGCGCCGGTTCGAGAACGTCGAGGTCGTCGGGCGCGACCCGCAGACCGACGTGGCGCTTCTCAAGATCGACGCAAACGACCTTCCCGTGATGCCGCTGGGCGCGAGCGAAGACACCCGCGTCGGGGAGTGGGTGCTCGCGATCGGCAGCCCGGGCGTCGGAGGCGGCGCCGGCGGCCCCCTCGAGACCACCGTCACGGCGGGGATCGTTTCGGCGAAGGGCCGCAATATCCGGATCCTCGACCAGGGCGGTCAGGTACCGCTCGCGATCGAGGACTTCATTCAGACCGATGCGGTGATCAACCGCGGCAATTCGGGCGGGCCGCTCGTTAACGCGGCCGGCGAGGCCATCGGGATCAACACGGCGATCGCCAGCACCAGCGGGACGTATCAGGGGTACGGGTTTGCAGTCCCGATCGAGCTCGCCCGGGAGGTGCTGGACGACCTGATCGACTACGGCGAGGTCCGACGTGCCCTGATCGGTGTCGGGATCAGCGACGTGAACTCGGCGGACGCGAAGTTTTACGGTCTGGATGAGGTGGCGGGTGCCAAGGTCGGGACGTTCTCGGACATCGACAAGGACGGCGAGATCGACGACAGTCCCGCGTTCCAGGCGGGACTCCAGATCGGTGACGTCATCGTCGGAGTCGAAGGTCGACCGGTCAGAGGCGTCTCCGACCTGCAGCGTCGCATCCGGGCCTACGGTCCGGGCGAGACGGTCGGACTCGACATCGTCAGGCGGGCCACGCGGGAGCGCGAGGTGGCGCAGATTACGCTGATCGGGGTGGACGAGCCGGAGACCCGTGTGGCGACCCGGACCGTTCGCCCGACCGAAATATGGAACGCCGACAATCCGTTGGAGATCGACGTGTCGGGGATCTCGTCGGCGCTGCGGCGCGAGTACATGATCCCCGAAAAGATCGGCGATGGAGTAGTGATCGTCGATGGCGAGGCACGCGGACCCTTCGGAAAGCTGTTTGGCGGCGTCGTCCCCGACGGCATCGTGATCACGGATCTCAACGGGATTCCGATCCGGACGGCGGCAGATTATGACCGCGCCGCCGAGACGCTCGAATCGGGGGGTGCCGCCAGCTTCATTCTGCGGATCGATGTCACGGGGCAGGGAGACTACACGTCGGCGCAAATCGTCAGCCTGGTGCTGCCGGAGCGGTAGGCATCAACCCGGACCCGGTAGACTCCGAATCGAGCTTGCCGGGCCGATCGACGAGAGAGAGATTCGTCGACGGGCGAAAGTGGCGGAATTGGCAGACGCGCCAGCTTTAGGAGCTGGTGGCCTTTGGCCGTGGGGGTTCGAGTCCCCCCTTTCGCATCGATGCGCACCCGGCGCTCCTCCTTACGCGCGAGTCACGAACCGAGAAGAAGTCGATCCAGGTGAGTCAACCAGATACCAAAAACGACCGCGTCCAGCGTTTCGCATTCGAAGTTTCCACCGAAGCCCCGTGCGTACGGCGCGTGACGATCACGGTCGAGCCCAACCACGTGGCGGCGACGAGGCGGAAGGAGGGCAAGAAGCTCGGGAAGTCGGTCCGCATCAAGGGATTTCGCAAGGGCAAGGTGCCGCCTCGCGTCATCGAGGAGCGGTACGGCCCGGCCATCGATGAGCGGACGATCACGGCCCTCGTCAACGAGGGGTTTCGCGAGGCGGTGCGAGACCACGACCTCCACACGGTCGGCGATCCCGCGGTGGATGACGTCGAGTACAAGCCGGGCGAGAGTCTGAGCTTCAGCGTTGACGTCGAGGTGATGCCCGAGTTCACACTCGAACGGTTGGGCGGGTTTCGGATCAAGCGGCCCGAGGTTCGCGTCGAGGAAGCCGACATCGATGAGTTGATGGAAGGGATGGCGGGCGACCACGCCGTTCTGGAGCCCGTGGATCGGTCGCCCGAAACGGGCGACGTGGTCTCGGTGCAGATTCGGCCCGTCGACCCGGACCCCGAAAGCGAAGAGGGCGAGGGGCAGAAACCGTATCGCTTCGAGCTCGGGGCCGGATATGCCATCCCCGATGTGGAAGCGGCGATCCTCGGGCTCGAGCCCGGTACGAGCGGCGTCTTCGACGTAGCGTACCCGGACGACTTCGGAAACGAGGCGCTTGCCGGTTCGACTCGACCGCTCGAGATCGAGCTGGTCGACGTGAAGGCGAAGCGGCTCCCCGAGCTCGACGATGATTTCGCCCGCGAAGTGGGAGACTTCGAGACGATCGCCGAGCTTCGTGAAGCAGTACGGAACGATCTTGTCCGACACCGCGAAGGTGAGGCGGATGGGGCCGTCCGCGAACAGGTGCTCGACGCGGTTCTCGACGCGAACGGGTTCGAGGTGCCCCCCGGTCTCGTGTCGAGTTATCTTGACCGGGTGCTCGATGCGCCGGAAGACGCCGATCCTGAGCGTCTCCAGCAGGCGCGGGACTCGGTGCGTCCCGCGGTCGAGCGTCAGATCAAGCGAGATCTGGTCATCGAGCGGTTGATCGCTGACCACGACGCGGAGCCGACGAGCGAAGAGGTGGCCGAGCGACTCCGCGAGATCGGGAAGGAAAGCGACCTCAGCGTCAGCGAGGTCCGACAGCGTCTCGCGAAGGAGAAGCGGCTGGATGCGCTGCGCCGCGACATGGCGGTGAACACGATTTTCGACATGCTGCTGGAGCAATCAGAGGTGGAGTAGGCGCCGGTCGCCAGCGGAACGAGATCCGCGGGCGGGGACCGGGACGGGAACGGACGAAGAGCCGGACAACCAGAGAGGGTACATGCCGATTTACGCGCCGTACGTGATCGAGCGATCGAGCCGCGGAGAGCGGACGTACGACATTTTTTCCAGACTCCTCATGGACCGCATCGTTTTCCTCGGATCGGGGATCAACGATGAGGTCGCAAACGTCGTCATCGCGCAGCTGCTGTTTCTCGAGGCTGACAACCCCGAGCGCGATATCAACATCTATATCAATTCGCCGGGCGGGAGCGTTCAGGCGGGACTCGCGATCTACGATACGATCCAGTTCCTGAACGCGCCGGTCGCGACGATTTGCATGGGCATGGCCGCGTCGATGGGCGCGTTCCTGCTGGCCGCGGGCACCGAGGGCAAGCGGCGCGCGTTGCCCAACGCACGGATCATGATCCACCAGCCATCGGGCGGGTCGTACGGTACGGCGGCAGACATCGAGATCCAGGCGAAGGAGATTCTGCACGCGCGCGAACGACTCAACGCTCTACTGGCGAAGCACACCGGTCAGCCGGTCGAGACGATCGCCGACGACGTGGACCGCGACAGGTTCATGTCGCCGGAGGAGGCGCGCGACTACGGGATCATCGATCACGTGGTCGAGCGGCAGACGGAGGTCGGGGACGAGAACGGACGACCTTCTGCGGAGGAATAGGGTAGGATTCGGTGTACACAGTGATGGTAAGCGAGGGTCGGGCGTTCGGGCCCGGTTCTCGCACCTCACGGCCGGATACTGCGAACCACGGGAACCGAGCGGGAGATTGAAGAGCGAAGATGCCTAGCGACAAGCACCTGCGCTGCTCGTTCTGCGGAAAATCCAAGGACGCGGTCAAGAAGTTCATCTCTGGACCGAACGTCTACATCTGCAATGAGTGCATCGCGCTCTGCAACGAAATCTTGGCGGAAGAAGAAGAACGCGAAGCCGCCGGCCGGTTTACCGAGGTCCCCACCCCGGCAGACATCAAGGAAACGCTCGACGAGTACGTTATCGGCCAGGAACTGGCGAAGAAGACGTTGTCCGTCGCCGTGTACAACCATTACAAGCGGATCAATCACCGCAATCTGGTCGACGACGTAGAGATCGAGAAGTCGAACATCATGCTGCTGGGGCCGACGGGCGTCGGCAAGACGCTGCTGGCTCAGACACTCGCCCGGATTCTCCAGGTACCGTTCACGATCGCCGACGCCACCACCCTCACCGAGGCCGGATACGTCGGGGAGGACGTCGAGAACATCCTGGTGCGGCTGCTCCAGGCAGGCGAGTACAACGTTGCCGAGTGCGAACGCGGCATCGTGTACATCGACGAGATCGATAAGATTGCCCGAAAGTCCGACAACCCGTCCATCACTCGCGACGTTTCCGGTGAAGGCGTCCAGCAGGCGCTGCTGAAGATTCTGGAGGGGACAGTGGCGTCCGTTCCGCCACAAGGCGGACGGAAGCATCCGCAGCAAGAGTACATCCAGATCGACACGAAGAACATTCTCTTTATCTGCGGCGGCGCCTTCGACGGACTCGAAGGGATCATCGAGGAGCGGCAGGGACGCCGACAGATCGGTTTCCAGGGCGGAACGGAAGAGCGTCCGGCCGGAATCACCGATGAAGAGAACGTTCTCTCGTGCGTGGAACCGGAGGACATGCTCCGCTACGGGCTCATCCCGGAACTCGTCGGTCGACTCCCCGTTCTCGTCGCGCTGCACGACCTCGACGAGGATGCGCTGGTCGAGATTCTCCATCGGCCGAAGAACGCGCTCGTCAAGCAGTACGCGAAGATGTTCGAACTCGAGGGAGTGGGCCTCACGTTCGACCCCGAGGCCCTGCGTGCAGTCGCGAAGAAAAGCATTCGGCGCGGGACGGGCGCCCGTGGTCTTCGCGCGGTACTCGAGATGATCATGCTCGATGTCATGTTCGATTTGCCAGGTCGGATGGACATTCGGGAGGTGGTCATCACGAAAGACACCGTCGAGGAGCAGAACCAGCCCTTGCTCATCCTCGAACCCGAGGCCGAGCGCAAAGAAGCCTGACCCCGGAGCACCTTACACGGGTCACTCTCGAGCCTGTCTGCGATCATACGCCCATGCCACCTCGCCAGTCCGTCGGCACCGCGAAGTTCGTCGGCGCGATCGGAAAACCCGGCCAGTCCGTCCCGGAGCGGCTCCCGCAAATCGCCATCGCCGGACGGTCGAACGTCGGAAAATCGACCCTGCTGAACAAACTGGTGGGCCGCAAGAGCCTGGCCCGGACATCGAAACAGCCGGGACGTACGCAGCAGATCAACTTTTTCCGGATCGACGACCGGTTTCTTCTCGTCGATCTGCCCGGGTACGGATTCGCGAAAGCCCCCCGGGCCGTCCGCGAACGTTGGGGTCTCCTCATCGAATCGTATCTGTCGACGGCCGAGGCGCTCCTGGGCATCGTCCTGTTGATCGATGCGCGGCACGGGCTCACCCCTGACGACGAGCGGATGATCGAGTACCTCGCCCGCACCGAAACGCCTACCCTGTTCGCCCTCACGAAAATGGACAAGCTGAACCGCGCCGGCCAACGGAAGGCGGCGCAAAAACTCCGTGAGACCCTCGAGATCGATGAGGACCAACTGCTTCCCACAAGTGGCCGAACAGGGGAGGGAGTCGACACGCTCTGGGACAGCCTGCTGGAGTTGCTGGAGGCTGCTGACGGGAACCCGACACCCTGACATGTTGTAGCCATGGATCTTCGCACCAAACTCGTTTTCGCGTTGGTGGGCGTCTCGCTCGGATCGATGATGCCTCTCGGTTTCTTCGGATACCAGGAGGGGCGGGTGATCCTCGAGCGGTCTGCGATGCAGAAGCTGGACGCGGTCGCGGAAAGCCGACAGCAGGATCTCGAGAACGTCATGATCGGGTGGGCCGACCGGGTTCGCCTGATCGGCAGTCGAACCCAGTTGCGTCTAAGTCTGGCGTCGTACAACGAGACGGGGAGCGAGAGCGCTCGACGGACGATCACTCGAATTCTGGATGACGCTCGAGTGTCCGTGGCGTCCGTCGAAGTTCTGGCCGTATTCGACGACACGGGGCAGCTCGTGGCGGCCAGCTGGACAGACCCGACGGAGGAATCCGGTCTCGAGCTGGCGTCGGAGGATATCGGGCTCGCGGGCTCCCCCACAGATCCTGCGTTCCTTGGCCTCGATATTCAGGACGACGGGCGACGGCACGTGCGGTATCTTAGCCAGCTCGTCGATAGCGAGGCGACGCTCATCGGGTGGCTGAGTGTGCGGCTGGGCGCCGCCGAGCTGCTCACCATCAGCCAGGATTACACCGGGCTCGGCCAGACCGGCGAGACGATGGTGGTCGCCGAGGAGCCCGAAGGCGTTCGCGTACTCCACCCCGTTCGGCACCCGGGGCTCGTGGGTGGATCGTGGATCCCGGTGCGCGGCGAGGCGCTCGATCCTGCTGTCGTCGCGGCGGGTGGGAAGGACACCACGCTGGCTACCGGCGTGACCGACTACCGCAACGAGCCCGTGTGGGCCGCTACGCGCTTCCTGGCGAGCTCGGGATGGGGGATCGTGGTAAAGGTCGACGCGCGGGAGGAGCGCGAACCCATCGTCGAGCTCCGCCGCCGCCTGGTCCGGCTTGCGTTCTCGCTCTCGGCATTCGCGATTCTCGTGGGGATCCTCCTGGGGCTCCAGTTGACGCGGCCCATACAGGAGCTCGTGGAGGTCGCGAACCGCATCCTGGGCGGCGAGACGGACGCGAGAGCCGACGTTCGGACCCAGGACGAGGTAGGATTGCTCGCCCGCGTGTTCAACCGCATGGCCGACGCCCTCACCGCCCGGGACGTCTCGATAAGCGACGACGACCTCGCGACGAGCGTCGCCGCGGCCCGCGACCGGCTCGCCCGTGAGGCGGAGGAGGCCGCTGATGACTGAGCGGGGCCCGCCGTGGAGCTGACCTACCTCTACCTTTTCGGCGGAATCGTCTATCTCCTCATGGGAGGAGATCTGCTCGTGCGGGGCGCGGTGGCGCTGTCACGTCGGTGGCGATTGTCCCCAATGGTGGTGGGGGTGACCGTGGTCGCGCTCGGCACGTCGGCGCCGGAGTTGTTCGTGTCGATCGAAGCCGCGTTGACCGGGCACCCCGGGATCGCTCTGGGGAACATCGTCGGCAGCAACATCGCGAACTCGTTGCTCGTGACCGGTACTCTGGCCCTGCTCCTGCCGATCGTGGCGGGACCTGAGCGCAGCCGCTTCGACGCGGTCGTGATGATGGCCGTCAGCGTCGGCCTCGTGATTCTCGCTTGGGATCACCGGATCGGCGCCGGCGAGGGGACGGTTCTCCTGATCGGGCTCGTCGCGTTCCTGTATCGGCAGGTACGGGTCGGCAGGCGGATCGGCGGGCGGCCGCCCCGGCGTGAGGGCGAACTGGACTGGGTGCTCGGGCTCCCCAGCCGCACGTGGATGATCGTCCTGCTGATCGCCGTCGGGGCAATCTGGCTCCCGATCGGAGCCCGGCTACTCGTCGAGTCGGCCGCGGAGATCGCGAGCCATTACGGGGTCTCGGAAGCTGTTATCGGGCTGTCGCTCGTGGCACTGGGGACATCGCTGCCCGAACTGGCCACGGTCGTCATCGCCGCGGCACGGCGGCAACTCGACGTCGCGCTCGGAAACGTGATCGGGAGCAACATCCTCAACATCCTGGCGATTATGGGCACCGCCGCCGTCGTAGCTCCGGTCGCGCTGGACGTTCCCCCTCAGTTCTTTCCGGTGGACTTCCCCATCATGGTGGGTTCGGCGCTGGCCATCGGTGGGTTCGTGCTGTTCGGGCGGCGGTTGGGACGTCGCGCAGGGGCGGCGCTGATCGCGGCGTATGTCGTCTACGTCGGGTTCCTGTTCACGATGATCCGGGAGCCCGAGGCGGACACCTCAGAGGTCGATGCCGTACTGCTTGATCTTCCGGTAGAGCGTCCGCTCTCCGATCTGTAGGCGCTCGGCTGCTTTGCGCCGATTCCCTCCAACCTCGCGCAACGTGGCCACGATGGCCGCCTCCTCGAGATCCGCCATCGTCATGCCGGAAGAAAAAGCGATGCCGTCACTCCCCTCGTCGTCGGGTCGCTCTGTCATCCCGTCGCCGGCGCTAACCCCGACCAGGTCGATCGGTTCCGCGACCTCGATCGCCGTGCCGAGCCATTCGTCGGACGCCGCCGAAAGCTGCGGCGGCCGGCGTTTATAGATCTCGAATTCGTGCTTCAGATCCTCGACGTCGACCTTCAGTGCGACGAGGGTCCGGAAGATGAACTCGAGTTGCGGGGCAGCCGGGAGCTCGCTGGACGTCACGTCCGACGGCCCGCCCAACACCTCAGTGGTTGGCAGGAGGCTCGTGCCGCGCCCGGCGCGGATCTCGGCCGGGATGTCCTCGGGTCGAATCACCGATCCCGGGGCCAGCACCACCATCGATTCGATCAGGTTCCGCAGTTCTCGGACGTTGCCCGGCCACTCGTACGCGAGCAGGATGTCCGTCGTCTCCGGAGTCAGACCGAGAAAATCCCGCTCGTGCGCTCTGCTGAACTCGGCGACGAAACTACGGATGAGCACCGGGATGTCGTCCCGTCGTTCGCGGAGCGGCGGGAGGGCGATATGCAGGACGTTGAGGCGATAGTAGAGATCGCGGCGAAACTGACCACGTTCCGCGGCGGCCCTGAGATCACGGTTGGTCGCCGCAACGACGCGGACGTTCACTCCGATCTCTCGATCGCCGCCGACCCGCATGAACTTCCGGCTCTCGAGAATCCTCAGAAGCCGCGTCTGAGTCTGGAGCGGCATCTCGGCGATCTCATCGAGGAACAGCGTCCCCCCGTCGGCCAGCTCGAACATCCCACGACGCAGCGAGGTCGCACCGGTGAACGCGCCCTTCTCGTGCCCGAACAACTCCGACTCCAGCAATGACTCCGGGAGGGCCGCACAGTTCACAGGGATGAACGGCTTCCCCCGTCTCGGCGACAATCGGTGGATCGCCCGGGCCACGAGTTCCTTCCCGGTTCCGCTCTCTCCCGTGAGGAGCACGGTGCTTTTCACCGGAGCGATCAGGCGGATCCTCTCGAGGATCTCATAGACCGGCTCGGTCCTTCCGATGATTCCGGCTTCTCTCTGGATGCGGTAGCGCTCGAGCAATTTGGCGAGAACGACCCTGACCTCCTGCGCGTCGACAGGGAGCGTGAGGGCCTCGTCCACGGCAAAGTCGGCGATCAGGGCCCGCCTCGCTTCCGGGGTCCCGTCGGGCGTGAACGCGATCACGGGGGGGCGCGGAATCTCGGCCTCGAATGCCGCCCGGAGAGCCCTCGCCACCCGATCGTCGACCGCATCGGTGAGAACCAACGCCACGCTCTCGCCGCTCACCAGGCCTCCGGCCAGACCGCGGGCGGATTCGATCAGTTCGGCCTCGTGCCCGTCCAGGGCGATCGCCTCCCGCACCAGTACCGCAGTTTCGGCCGCCCGGCCGTCAACAAAGACACGCGCCATGTGACTACTCGCCCCGTCCGGCGGGGATATCCCCCGACGGTGTTTCGTGCTCCGTGTCGCCGCGCAGCAACTGCACCGCATGCTCAACGATCGGACCGAGGACCTCCAGTCCGTCCGTGACGCCCGAGGGGCTGCCGGGGAGATTGACGATCAGCGTACGGCCGCGGACCCCCGCGATGCCACGGGCCAGGGACGCGAACGGGGTGGCGTCGCGCCCCAGCGTCCGGATGGCCTCGGCTATGCCCGGCGCCTCACGTTCGATGACGGCTCGCGTCGCCTCGGGCGTTACGTCACGGAGTGCCAGCCCCGTACCGCCCGTCGTGAGCAGGACCTCGACCTCGCCTGAATCCGACCGCTCGGCCAGCCACGGGGCGATCGACGCCGTCTCGTCGGGAACGACCGCAGCGGCCGCCACCTCGTACCCGCGTTCATCGGCCCAGGCCGCGATTCTCGCCCCCGATGTGTCCTCGCGCACACCCGCGTACACGCCGTCCGACACAGTCAGAACGCCGATGCGAATCGCGGTCATCGCCTGATCGAACCCTTCGTGTAGAAGGGAGGACGGACGACCTCTCCGGCGATGGCCTTGTCTCGAATCATGATCTCGACGGACGCCCCGAAGCCGGCCGCGGAGGGGAGATACGAAGTGGCGATCCCGAAGCCGAGGCTCGGGCTGAGCGTTCCACTTCTCACGACGCCCACGCTCTCTCCCTCGAAGCGTACGTCGTACCCTGGCCGGGGGAACCCTCGCTCCACGAGCCGAATCCCCCTGAGTCGTCGGGCGACGCCGGCTTCCTTCTGGCTCTCGAGCGCCGCGCGGCCCACGAAGTCCCCCTTGTCGAACTTGACGAGCCAACCGAGCCCCGCCTCGAGCGCGGTCGTCTCGTCATCGATGTCGCTGCCGTACAGGGCGTATCCCATCTCGAGTCTGAGGGAGTCCCGCGAACCCAGCCCCGCCGGGACCGCGCCGGCGTCCTCCAGGGCGCGCCAGACCGCCGCCGTACCGTCCGCCGGAAGATAGAGTTCGAACCCGTCCTCTCCCGTGTATCCGGTCCGGCTGATCGTACAGGGGACGCCATCGATGTGCCCGTCGGTGAACGCGTAGTATCCGATCGACTCGACGTCCGTTTCGGTGTGACGCGAGAGGAGAGCGGACGACCCGGGGCCCTGCACCGCGATCAGGCCGACGTCGTCGCTTTCATCGTGTATCTCGACATCCAGACCGCCTGTCAGACCCTCGAGATGCGCCCGGTCCTTGACCATGTTGGCGGCATTCACGACCAGCCGCAGATCCTCGGCGCCGAACCGGTACACCAGCAGGTCATCCACGACGCCACCGTTCGGGTGGCACATGGCGGAATACTGAGCGTCTCCGTCTACCAGCGTCCCCGGATCGTTGGTCGTCGCATACGACACGAAGGCCAGAGTGTCGGGGCCCCGAACCCGAAACTCCCCCATGTGCGACACATCGAACATGCCGACGCCTTCTCGAACCGCAGCATGCTCGGCTCGAATCCCGGTCGGGTACTGCACCGGCATGGCGTAACCCGCGAACGGGACGATTTTTCCGCCCAGCCGGACGTGCTCACCGAACAGCGGCGTCTTCTTCAGGTCTTGATCCAACGGGGTTCTCCTGTCGTGGCGTCCCGAACATACGAGACCGTCCGCACGCTACTTTCGAGACGCCGCGCTAGCCAGTCATCAGCAGGGCGAGGATCGCCTTCTGCGCGTGCAGCCGGTTCTCGGCTTCGTCCCACACTCTCGAGGCCGGGCCGTCGATCACTTCGGCCGCGACCTCCTCGCCACGGTGCGCAGGCAGACAGTGGAGAAAGATCGCCCCCTGCCGCGCTCGATCCATCAGCTCTCGGTCGACGTGGTAGCCCTCGAATGCGAGGACCCGCGCCGCGACTTCGTCCTCCTGGCCCATCGACGCCCAGACGTCGGTCGTCACGACATGTGCTCCCTCCACGGCCTCCTTCGGGTCGCGGAACACGTCTACGGAGGTGCGGGCGCGGCCCGCGGCCAAGATGTCGGGGTCGGGGTCATACCCCTCGGGACAGGCCAGTCGCAGACCGAAACCGAGGCGGCCGGCAGCGTTGATCCACGAGTTCGCCATGTTGTTGCCATCGCCGACCCACGCCACCACCAACGACTCCAGCGCCTCGCCGAACTCCGCCTGAACCGTCTGAAGATCCGCCATGATCTGGCACGGGTGAAGGAGATCGGTGAGCCCGTTGATCACCGGGACCGACCCGTGTCGAGCGAGGTCCTCCACGTCCGTCTGTGCGAACGTCCGGATCATGATCCCGTGCACGTAGCGCGACAGCACCTGCGCCGTGTCCGAGATCGGTTCTCCCCTCCCCAACTGGATGTCGCGGGACGACAGGAAGAGTGCCTGGGCACCCAGCTGGTGCGCGCCCACCTCGAACGAGACCCGCGTCCGCGTCGAGCTTTTCGCAAAAATCATCGCCAGCGTCTTGCCCGCCAGGGGCTGACCCAGATGTTCCGGATCCGCCTTGAGCGCGGCGGCCAGAGTCAACGCCTCGCGCAGCCGTTCTGGCGACCAGTCGGCGATCGAGAGAAAGTGTTCGTTACGATCCAATCCCTAACCTCCCACCCGGGGGTTTCGGCACCCTTCTAGAGAATGTAGCGCCGCAGATCTTCGTCTTCGGCAATCTTCGCGAGACGCTCGATGACGAAGGCCTCGTCTACCACGATCTTCTCGCCCACCCCCACATCCGGAAGATCGAACATGATGTGCTCGAGGAGAGTGCTCAACACGGTGTGCAGACGGCGGGCTCCGATGTTCTCCGTCCGCTCGTTCACGTGACTCGCGATCCGCGCGATCTCGTGAACCGCCTCTTTCGTAAACTCCAGGGTCGCGCCCTCCGTGGCGACGAGGGCTTCATACTGCGAAAGCAACGCGAACCGCGGCTCCAGCAGAATGCGCGCGAAGGCCTCGGCGTCGAGCGTCTCCAGCTCGACACGGATCGGGAATCTCCCCTGCAGCTCCGGGATGAGGTCCGACGGTTTTGTCATGTGAAAGGCGCCGGCCGCGATGAACAGGACATGGTCTGTTCGGACCATCCCGTAGCGCGTCTGGACGGTCGATCCCTCCACGATCGGTAGCAGGTCGCGCTGCACGCCTTCGCGCGACACGTCCGGACCGCCCGTCGATCGCCCTCCCGCGACCTTATCGATCTCGTCGAGAAACACGATCCCCATGTTCTCCGTGCGGTCGAGCGCGACCCGGTGGACCTCGTCCATGTCCACCAGAAGGTCGAGCTCCTCCGCCAACAACAGCTTCCGTGCGTCTGCGATCGTGGCCTGCCGCCGCTTCTTCTTCTTCGGCAGTATGCCCTGGAGGATCTCCCCCATCTGGACATCGAGGCCCTCGATCCCGCCTGGAGAGTCGAGCAGCGGAATCGAACTCTCCGTCACCTCGACTTCCACCTCGCGCTTATCGAGCTTACCGTCCCGGAGCAATCCACGGAGCTTGTCTCGCGTTCGAAGCTTCCGGTCGGTCGAGAGGCCCTCCTCCTCGGCCTCCCCCGAAATCGATACGACGAACGTCCGATCCTGCACCGGCTTCTCGTCGGGCTCGAGCGCGACGGGCGGCAAAAGCAAGTCGAGCAGACGCTCCTCCACGCGGCGCTCCGCCGCCTCCCGGTGTTCGGCCTCCAGCTCCTCCCTCACGATGCCGATGGCGACCTCGACGAGATCCCGGATCATCGACTCCACGTCTCTTCCGACGTAGCCGACTTCCGTGAATTTCGATGCCTCGACCTTCACGAAGGGCGCTCCCGACAAACGGGCGAGCCGCCGCGCGATCTCCGTCTTTCCGACCCCGGTGGGACCGATGAGGATGATGTTGTTCGGGAGGATCTCCTCCTGCATCTCTTCGCTGACGTTGCGGCGCCGCCACCGGTTGCGCAGCGCGACCGCGACGGCCTTCTTCGCGTCGTCTTGCCCGATGATGTACTGATCGAGTTCGGCGACGATCTCCCGCGGCGTAAGCGGTGTGTGGCCGCGCCGATCCAGCAGGTCCTCGCCAGTGGGATCTGTGCTCATCTGATCTATTCCCCGGTGGTGGACTCCGGCTCAGTCCTCGAGCTCGAGCACCGTAATGTGGTCGTTCGTGTATACGCAGATCTCGGCGGCGATCTCCAGCCCCCGGCGTGCGATCTCAGGCGCCGACAGATCCGAGTGCCGCGACAGCGCCCGGGCAGCGGCGAGAGCGTACGGCCCACCGGAACCCAACGCCAGAATCCCATCATCGGGCTCGATGACCTCGCCCGTTCCGGCGATAAGAAGGCTCGTCTCTTGATCAGCCACGGCCAGCAACGCCTCGAGCCGGCGCAGATACCTGTCGCTTCGCCATTCCTTCGCGAGCTCTACGGCGGCCCGCGTGATATTCCTCGGGTGACGCTCCAGCTGGGCCTCGAACTTCTCGAACAGCGTCAGCGCGTCGGCCACGCTGCCTGCGAACCCCGAAAGGATGCGGCCGTTCCGCAGGTGGCGCAGTTTCGTCGCCTTTGACTTCACCACCGTGTCGCCCATGGTTACCTGGCCATCACCGGCCATGGCGACCTCACCACCGAGGCGGACACACAGGATCGTGGTGGCTCTGATTTTCGGCATCTACCCTCCCCCGCGCGGATGCGCCTCGGCGTGCACACGCTTCAGGCGATCGACGGACGTATGTGTGTAGATTCTGGTCGTGGTCAGACTGGCATGCCCGAGTAGTTCCTTGACGGAGACCAGATCGGCACCGCGGTCGAGCAAGTGGGTGGCAAAGGTATGACGCAACGAGTGCGTCGACAGCCGCTCCCCATCCGCGACGCTGTTCAGCGCCCCGGTCACGTCGCGCTGGATCTGTCGTCTGGAGAGCCTGGTCCCGCGCGTCGACACGAACAGCGCGTCGGTGCCGGTTTCGGGCCGTCGAAGGAGGTACGCGGAGACGGCGTAGCATGCGCGTCTGCCCACGGGTACAATCCGTTCGACATTCCCCTTCCCCAGTACCCGCACCTGCCCGGTCTCGAGGTCGACGTCCGAGCGATCCAGTCCCTGCGTCTCCGCCAGCCGCAGCCCGCACGAATAGAGGAGTTCGAGGAGCGCGCGTCGACGCAGGGGCAGAGCCCCTCCATCGGTTTCGGCCTGGCGACCGATCGTCTCGAACAACGCCGCGGCGCTCTCCTCCGTGAGAAAGCCGGGAAGCGGACGCTCCCGCCTCGGCGCCCGCACCAGACGGGCCGGGTTTATCTCGACCCGACCGCTGCGGTGAAGAAAAGCGTAGAAGGCTCGAACTGCCGCCAGTTTTCGCTGTATGGAGGAGCGCTTCATCCCCCGAGACTCGAGGAACCCGAGGAACGACCGGATGGAGCCTCGCTCGATGCCTCGCCACGTCCAGTCGGCCACGTCGAGATAGCCGTCGAGAAAAGCCGCGAATTGCTTCAGGTCTCGCCGATACCCGTCGATGGTATTGGCCGAGAACCGTCGTTCCCTACCGGCATAGCGGAGAAAGTCCTCCACCCAGGCGATGCGATTCGTCATGCCGGGAATCTATCGTGGAGCGCCGCCCCGCGGGCGCGGGGTCGCCGTCTGGAGACCGCAAGCAACGCCCGGTGACCCGCCGGGGTGCTTCAGCAGCCTCCTACGCGTCCTTTCCGTCGTTCGCCTTCTTCTTCGCGGACGCTTTCTTCCTGGCGGGTGCCTTCTTCTTCGCGGGTGCCTTCTTCTTCGCGGGCGCTTTCTTCTTCGCGGCCATCCGTTCGATTCGCTTCTGAAGCAGCTCGATCGCCATCGGCATCGTGACATCTTCGGGATCGACGCCCTTGGGCAACGATGCGTTGATCTTTCCGTGCTTCACGTATGGTCCGTAACGCCCGCTGAAGATGGCCACCTGCTGGTCATCGTCAGGGTGCTTTCCGACCTCACGGAGCGGCTTCGCGGCGGCGCCGCGTCCGCGCCCCCGTTTGGGCTGCGCCAACAACTCCAGGGCCCGAGGCAGTTCGACGGTCATCGGATCATCGTCGGGGGTGAGTGAGCGGTAGTCACCCTCGTGCACGACGTAAGGGCCGTATCGACCGATGCCGACCCTGACGGGGTCGCCCGACTCCGGGTGCTTCCCGAGCTCGGCCGGCATCGACAGGAGTTTCAGGGCGATCGCGAGGGTGACGTGTTCGTAGGAGACCGTTTCGGGCAACGAAGACCGTTTCGGCTTCGGTCCGTCTTTTACATGCTCGCCGAGCTGCACGTAGGGGCCGAAGCGACCGGTCATGAGGAAGATCGACTCCCCGGTCTCCGGATCCTTGCCGAGTTCGTCTGGCCCCTCGGCGCGCCGCTCGAGCAACTCGATGGCATCCGTTTCGAGCAGATCCGCCGGTGCCACGCCCTCCGGTAGCGGGGCAGTCATCCGCTGGCCGTCCCGCTCCAGTTCGAGGAACGGTCCATACCGCCCGATGCGGATACTCGGAGCCAGATCCGCGAGCCTTACCGTGGAGGCCTGGCGCGGGTCGATCTTCTCTTCCCGGTTCTGAAGACGCTCCGCAAAGCCGTTCTCGCCGGAATAAAAGCCTTCGAGATACTCGCGCCAGTCGACGGTTCCGGCGGCAACGTCATCCAGGGACCCCTCCATCTGGGCCGTGAATCCGGTGTCCACGAGATCGGGGAAGTGCTTCTCCAGGAGCCCCGTTACGGCAAACGCGATGAAAGTCGGAATCAACTGTTTGTTGAGTCGCTCGGCATACCCCCGGTCGAGGATGGTGGAGATGATGGACGCATAGGTGGACGGGCGCCCGATGCCATCGCTCTCCAGTTCCTTCACCAGTGTCGCGTCGGTGTAGCGCGCCGGCGGTTTCGTTTCGTGATCGAGGCTCTGGAGCCGCTGACAGTCCAGTTCCTGCCCTTCGGTCAGTGCGGGAAGCACGACCTCCTGATCCTCCAGCGCCGCATCGGGATCGTCCGACCCCTCGACGTAGGCCCGGAAGAATCCGGCGAACTCGATGACCTTTCCGGTGGCCCGGAACAGCGCGTCGTCCGCCTCGACTTGAATCGTCAGGTGCCGCTGGCGCACGTCGGCCATCTGCGTCGCCACCGTCCGCTTCCAGATCAACTCGTAGATCGACTTTCGCTTGCCGCCGAGATTGAGCTCGTTTGCGGTGGGCATCTCGGTCCCGGCCGGCCGGATGGCCTCGTGCGCCTCCTGTGCCCCCTTGGACTTGGTGCGATACCGCCTGGGCTCGCCGCTGAGGTACTCCTTGCCGTACCGCGTCTCGACCCGGTGCCGGATCGACTCGATCGCCAGTTCGGACAGTCGCACCGAATCGGTTCGCATATACGTGATCAGGCCGTCTTCGTAGAGACCCTGAGCGATCCTCATCGTCTCGCGTGCACCGAGATTCAGCTTGCGGTTGGCTTCCTGCTGAAGGGTGGCGGTGGTAAACGGTGGGTATGGGCTTCGGGTCGACCGGCGCTCCTCGAGGGAGCGGACGCGGAAGTCCTCGTCCGTGAGCCGATCGCGGAGAGCGACCGCCGCGGACTCGTCCAGGTGCACGACGTCTCGGCCGGCCTTGAGTGCCCCCGTGTTTTCGTCGAAGTCACGGCCCGAGGCGACCGGTACGCCGCCGAGGGTCGTGAGATCCGCTTTGAACGCGTGCCCCTCTGCTTCGAGGTGGGCCCGGAGGTCCCAGTACTGGGCACGCCGGAATACTCGGCGCTCCCGCTCGCGCTCGACGAGCAACCGAACCGCGACCGATTGAACGCGGCCGGCGGACAGCCCCGGCTTGATCTTCTTCCAGAGCAGAGGAGAGAGTTTGTATCCGACCAGGCGATCGAGGATTCGGCGGGCCTGCTGAGCCTCGACGCGTTTGAGGTCGAGGTCGCCAGGCGTTCGGATCGCCTCCTGAACGGCCGATTTGGTGATTTCGTTGAACGTGATTCGCCGGAATCGCTCGGCTGGCGCCTTCTCGAACCCCAGAACGTGGGCAATGTGGTACGCAATCGCTTCCCCCTCCCGGTCCGGGTCCGTCGCGAGCAGCACAGCGTCCGCATCCCTGGCCGCGCTCTTCAGCTTCTTCAGGATGGGGCCCTTGCCCTCGATCGTGACGTATTCCGGCTCGAAACCGGCTTCCACGTCCACACCGAGCCCGCTGCGAGGCAAATCACGGACATGTCCCACGGAGGCTTCGACACGATATCCCTCCCCCAGATACGCCTCGAGGGTCTTTGCCTTGGCCGGTGACTCCACGATCACGAGGTTCTTCAAGTCGGTCTCCGAGCTCCATTCGTATTGGGTGCACCGCGTCCCCCGGGCGCACCGCGGCTACCTACGTGCCGAGCGCCCTGTGCCCGCCATCTCAGACACCTGCGCGGCGACGAGCTCGGCCACCTCGGCCGGCGTTCTCCCCGCGGTATCTACTACGAGTTCCGCCTCTCCATACGCCTGCTCGCGACCCGCGAGCAACTCGGCGAGAACGGAACCCCCGGCCTCGCCCCCCAGGAGCGGGCGGCTGTCGCGCTGACTTCCGAGCCGCTCCATCCCCGCAACAGGGCTTACTCGCAACCAGACGCGTACGCAACCGGCGGGACCGCGTTCGATGTCGTCGCGAGCCATCCATCCGCCTCCGGTGGCGACCACGATCCGACGCCGTGCGAGGAGCGAATCACTCGCGAGCGCCTCCGCCTCGCGGAACCCTTTCTCCCCACCCTCGCGGAAGATGTCGGCGATCGCCATCTGCGCCACATCCTCCACCAGAGCGTCGAGGTCAACGAACTCGTACCCCATGCGTTCGGCGAGCAACGGGCCGACCGTGCTCTTCCCCGCCGCCGGCAATCCGACCAACCAGACGCTACCCATCCGCTCTGACACTCGTTGACGGACCGCTCGCCGTCCAGCGCGGCGCGCCGATCCGTTCCAGATACGATCCTACGTTTCTTCGCACATCGCTCATCGCGTCGCCACCGAACTTTTCGATCCAGGCGTCAGCGAGCACCAGGGCCACCATCGCCTCGCCGACGACGCCGGCCGCCGGTACCGCGCACACGTCGCTGCGCTCCCGGATCGCCTTCGCGGGCTCGCCCGTCGCCGTGTTCACGCTGTCGAGGGGTCGACGCAGCGAGCTCAGCGGCTTCATGGCGACCCGACACACGACGGGCTCACCCGTCGTCATGCCTCCCTCGAGCCCGCCGGCGTTGTTCCGCCGGCGCGCGAAGCCGCCCGTCGCCGTACGGCCATCGTCGCGATCGATCTCATCGTGAACGTCCGAACCCCGAGCTTCCGCGACACCGAACCCCAGCCCGATCTCCACCCCTTTCATCGCGTGGATCGACATGAGCGCACCCCCCAACCGGCCTCCCAGGCGCGTTTCCCACGTCGAATGACTGCCCAGGCCAACGGGGAGCCCTCGGGCCACGACCTCGAAGATTCCGCCCAGGGAGTCCCCGGCCCGTCGAGCCTCATCGATCGCCGCGACCATTCCCTCGCCGGCCAGGCCGTCGAGGCACCGCACGGGCGACGCGTCCGCCACCGCGTTCACGTCGTCAGGCAGCTCGTCCGGCACTTCAGCCTTCACGGAGCCGATTCGGACGACGTGGCTCGCCACCGTCACGCCAAACTCAGCGAGCAGTCGCTTCACGATCGCGCCGGCCGCCACCCGCGCCGCGGTCTCCCGCGCGCTCGCACGCTCGAGAATATCGCGGGCGTCTGTCCGATCATACTTGATCATGCCTGCAAGATCCGCATGTCCCGGTCTGGGCAGGAACACTCGTCGCAGCGTCTCCGGATCGTCCACGTCGGGTGCCTCGACCGCCATCGCCGCGACCCAGTTCTTGGAATCGCGGTTCGGGATCCTGATCGCGATCGGGGCGCCGATCGATTCCCCCAGACGGACCCCAGCGAAGATCTCGCCGACATCTCTTTCGATCATCATCCGACCGCCTCGACCGTGCCCTCCCTGACGGCGCGACAATTCGGCGGTGACGTCGGCGGGATCCAGACGCAGGCCCGCGGGCACGCCTTCAAGAATCGCGACGATCGCGGGACCGTGCGACTCGCCGGCCGTAGTGAGCTTCAGAGACCTGAACAAGAGCAAACACTTCCCTGAGGGACAAGAAAAAAGGGGCCGGCGCGAACGCCGGGCCCCGAAACTGACGGTGCGCTGTTCAGGGAACAAGCGCGGTCACGATTTTTTAATTGCCGTTATCCGTT
>JBGMQU010000012.1:0-44465 GCA_048060725.1 Gemmatimonadota bacterium
GGTCGGCGCACGACGGTGAAGGTGTTCACGCCGAACAGCGATCCCGCGAAGTCCTCGCGGACGTAGGTGTTCATCCCCTCGACGATCGTGATCACGGCGATGAGGAACGTGATGCCGATGATCACGCCGACCAGCGAGAAGAACGATTTTAGCTTCTGCGCCCATATCTGCTGGAGCGCGAGTCGGATTCCCTCCCAAAAACGCATCGGATCAAGTCATTCAGGGGTTTGGAAGCTGTGTCCCTCCGCGCCGACGAAGGAGGGAATCTCAGCATTGTGCGACAAGATCTTCCCGTCGACCAGAGTGATCACGCGCTGCGCGTGCGAGGCGATATCGAACTCGTGTGTGACCATGATGATCGTCTGGCCGGCGGCATGGAGGCCTTCGAACACCTCCATGATTTCCTCCGATGTCGAGGAGTCCAGGTTGCCGGTGGGCTCGTCAGCCAGCACGATCGATGGATCGTTGACGAGCGCACGCGCGATTGCGACGCGTTGTCGCTGACCGCCCGAGAGCTCGTTGGGGCGGTGATCCATCCGGTCGCCCAGTGCGACCTTCTCCAGTGCTCCGGCGGCCCTACGCTGCCGCTCCTTCGAGCCCACGCCCGCATAGATCAACGGCAACTCCACGTTGTGTAGCGCGGTTGCCCTCGGCAGCAGGTTGAAGGTCTGGAAGACGAACCCGATCTCACGGTTCCGGATCCGGGCGAGCTCGTCGTCGTCGAGCAGCTGGACCGCTTGGCCGTTAAGGATGTACTCGCCCTCCGTCGGGCTATCCAGACACCCGATCAGATTCATGAGCGTGGACTTTCCGGAGCCGGAGGGCCCCATGATGGCCACGTACTCGTTTCGCCGAATCTGCACATCCACTCCGTTGAGCGCCTTCACCGTCTCGGCCCCCATCAGGTAGTGCTTGTGGAGGTTCGACGTCGAGATAATCGCCTCGTTCTGGTTCTGTCCTTCTATCATCATCGACTGGCCCCCGAGCCGGACGTGCCGTCTCCCTGTGTGTTCTCAATCTTGATTCGGGAGCCGTCCTCAAGCGATCTGATCGCCTGGAACGACCCCGAAACGACTTCGGTTCCGGGCTCCACCCCCGAGATCACCTCGAAGTAGTTGTCGCCCGCGATCCCGATTTCCACGGGAACGAACCGCACGATGTTCCCCTCGACGACAAAGACACCTTCGATGTCCCGTCCGCGTAGTCCGGACTCGGTCGCGGATACGTTCTCGTTCGGAATGTTCTCGATCTCGTCGGCGTCCATGAGGGTCAACCCGGTGATCGGTACCGCGGCGACCTGCGTCCGAGTCTCCGTGATTACCTCCGCGGTGGCCGAGAGGTCCGGCCGAATGCCGGTCGGCGGTTCGTCGAGCTTGATCCGAACCTCGAAGTCGATCGCCTGATTGCTCGAGCTTCCGGCCGCCGGGTTGAGGGGAACGATCGAGCTGTTGCCGATCTCGGTCACGACTCCGCTGAACCGCCGGGTGTCCCCGAACGCATCGATTTCCACCGACGCCGAGTCTCCGATCGAGATCTGAGGGATGTCGGTTTCGTCGACTTCGATCACGGCCTCCATCACCGATAGGTCCGCGACGGTCAGCAGAAGGCTCCCCGGATTGTTCATAGTCCCGACGACGGCCGTCTCCCCGCGTTCCACGTTGAGGCGCGTGATCCTGCCGGCCATCGGGGCCCGGATCGTCGTCTTGCCGAGCTGGTCGAGGGCTTGCTCGAGGTTGGCTTCCGCCTGGGCGACCTGGAATCGGGTCGCCTCGAGAAGACGGAGCTGCACCTGGGCCTGCGTGACCGCCTGCTCGACTTCCGCTTCCGTGACGAAGTCGGTGCCTCGCGCCTGAAGGGCCAGGAAACGCTCCGCGTCGCGGTCGGCTTGTCCCCACGCCGCCTGTTGCTGTGCCTCGGCAGCCCGAGACTGCGAGAGCGCGGCGCGGCTTCGGTTGACCGATGCCTGGAACTGGGCGGGGTCGATCTGCAGCAGCAGATCTCCTTCCGATACATCCTGCCCTTCCTTGACCGGAAGCCGAATGATGCGGCCCGCTACGTCCGTCGTGATGTCGACTTGCGTCTCGGGTTCGATGTGACCGGTGGCCGAGACCTTGGCGACCAGGTCTCGGATCGAGACCGCCTCGGTCCGCACCTCGACGGTGTCTCCGCCCTCACGTCGCAATGCCCCGGCGGCGATCGCGGCAATACCGCCCACGATCACGATCGCGATCAAGACCTTTTTCATCTTCCGCACGAACCTTTATCAGTGACCCGGACATTGCCGGGGCAGCACGCGTTTGTGTCGAGGTCTGGTACGTCGTCGCACCGCCCTCGGTTTCATGAGAACGCACGTGCCGACCCGATCGAAAACTCGCGGTGGTTAACGGAATTGGATACCCCTCGCCCCACCACCTATTCGGTCGGTTTCAGCGGCGTTCTCAGGCCGTCGACGTCGCGACACGTACGCAACCGCTACTTGCCGATCAGCCTCCGGGGATCGAAGACAGGGAGATCAGGATGGTGTACCAGACCAGCAGAAACATCGTTCCCCCGAACGCCGACCGTTTGGGGTACATCTTGCTTACGGCAATCCCGAGCACGACGGATGTCCAGATCGCGAAGATGTTTATGCGATACGCGACTCTCGCCAGAAACCCATCGCCGAGATCGGGAAGGAGGAGCGCCGGGGAAAGCACCACCTGGTCGCCGCCCGCCAGAATGAGGGCGAGAGTCAGGAACCCGCCGGCCGTCAGAATCAGGAGCGAGTGGGTGACGGCGCTGAACAGCTGTTTGAACCGCGCTTCGCCACCGAGGATCACGTTGTACTGCAGGATGATGAGGCCAGCGATCACGAGCGACGCCAGGAACAGCGAGATCGCCGCGACGGCCGTGCCGAACTTGCGGGTGAACTCCATGATCCGCTCGGCATCTTCCAGTTCCGTCCCTGGTGGCAACTGAGTCATGAAGATCTCGCGGAACCGCGCCTCCGGGATGAGCATCTGCGACGCGACCGACAGGACGACCAACACAATCATCACGTCGATCCATACGGGACGCGCCTTGAGGGCGTTGAACAGCTCGCCGGGTGAGAAGAACACCTGACCGATGCGGACGAAGAGGTTGGGGCCCTTCGGGATGTCTGGTTCGGCGTGAAGGGCGGCTCCACCGGGAACGTCAGCCCCAACACCGCGTGTGGGGTCCGGCGGCTGGTTCGGCGTGTGCATTATCTGTCTCCGCGTCTGGCTGAGCAGCGTGGCTCGAAACAACCGTCATCGAGCGCCGAAGTCCACCCCCGGCCGATCCGGCCGACTCCGGTGCCGGCCGGGGAGCGATCCTGCCTGCCTACCTGGGTGGCAGTCGCACGGCCTCCCGGCCGGTAACCGTGTCGAGCACACGCAGGAGACGGCCTTCCGCGTCGACCCACACCTGCCGTAGTTGCCCGTCGACTTCGATGTCGTACCTCGTCGCCGCGATCGGCCGACGGTCGACCTCCACCTCGGAGGGCTGCTCCCCGACCAACTCGGCGGCGAAGCTCTCGCCCAGAAGAGGCACCACGACGGTAGCTCGACCGCCGGTCTCACGCAGGAGGTGGGCGAGCACGAGATAATGGTGTGCGACGCCCACCTCGAGCACGGTGCTCGGTCCGCGGGACGCGATCTCACGCCAGCGTTCTCCCTCGCTCGTGACCGTGTGGACCTGCACGCGATCGACGGACCATATGCCTTCGACCACGCGCCCGTCGGGCCCGAGTAGCCGGTACCGGACGGGTCGGAACTGGCCGTCCAGTTCGAGGCCGACCTGGAACTCGCCGCCGCGGCCTGCCGAGGGCTCGACGTTGGCGACCGAGTTCAGGTTCGCTCCGGCCTCCCACACGCGGAAGCTTTCGACGCCGACGCGCTGCCCGCCGTCCCGCAGCGCCAGCCGTCCCGCATCTATCTGTTGAGGCGAGGCCGGAGAGGGGAACCATGCCCCCAGTGCTGCCGCCACCAGGAGGGCGCCTGCCCGCGCCGGCAGGGCGGGGCTCCACCCGTTCCGTCTATCGTGGCTATTCTCGCTCATCCGACGCCTCCTGTCCGAACAGGCGTTCCCCGATGTAGTCCACGAGGTACTCGAAGACCCGCCGGCCCTTCGCCGCCGTGGCGGCTTTCGGTCGGCCAAGTACCCCGTTCGAGCCCGGAAGTGGCACGGGCTCCGTGCCATCCAGACGCGAGAACCGGGAGGCGCGATCCACATCGGCATCCTCCGCATCCTCGATGGCCTGATGACGAACCGCTTTCGGAAAAAGATACATCATCAACGCCGTTTCCATCTCTCCCGCGCGTTCGGGGAGACGCGGGCTCCGGAGCGCCGGGGTGATGTCCACGACATTCGCGTCGACCGCCCGAATCCGCAGGTCGCCCGCCATGACGCTGACGAGCGCCCGGTAGTGCGGCCCGAATCCGTTGGACGTGAGGAGCACGAGGTCCCGCAGGCCCTGATCGACCCAGCTGCCGACGACGTCGTTCAACGCGTGGTGGAGCGTCTTGTGCCCCACGACACCCGTCCCGGCATACGTGCGGTCGATATCGGAGCCCGCACCGAACGGCAGCGTCGGAGCGACGAGGACGCCGTACCGCTGGCCGATCCCTTCCGCGAGGGCGCACGTGATCCGGGTGTCGGTGTCGAGGGGCAGGTGCGGACCGTGCTGCATCAACGAGCCGATGGGCCAGATGAGTCTCGGGTCGTTGCGGAACCACGCGGCCGCTTCCGGCCAGGTCAACTCCGCCAGTCGCGGCACCTCACGCCGATTGTCCATGCCCCCCCTGTCGCCTCCCATGGTGACTCTCAGGCTCGGCCCACGGTGTCGTGGGGCGCCGGAAGGGGCAAGACCGGGCAACCTCCGGGCGCCCGGTTTGAGACCCGGGTGACCAACCGGCCGAGGCTGTCCGTGTGCGTCACCGACCGACGCCATACTCGTACGAACGGAGCCGACGATGATCCAGTCCGTCGACACGGCGACCGTGACCGGCCTCGAGGTCCGCAGGGTGCGGGTGGAGGTGTCGATCACTCGCGGCACGCCGATGATTCAAATCGTGGGCCTCGCCCAAAGCGCCGTGCGAGAAGGACGCGAGCGGATTCGGGCGGCGGTGTCCCAACTCGGGCTTCACGTTCCGGGGCTTCGCATCACCGTCAACCTCGCGCCCGCCGACATCCCGAAGGAGGGGGCTGCGTTCGACCTGCCGATCACGCTCGGTATTCTCGCCGCCGCGGGCGAGATTCCCACCGATCGTCTGCGCGGTACCGTGATCGTGGGCGAACTGGGCCTCGACGGTCGCCTGCGCGCGACGCGCGGCGTCCTCCCCATCGCGCTTCACGTCGCCGACTCCACCGATACCGGGCAGCTGATCGTGCCCGACGAAAACGTACGTGAAGCGAAAGCCGCGCCGGGCCTCGACGTTCTCGGTGCGTCATCGCTCGAGGCGGTGATCCGGTATCTGAGGGACGGAACGCGGCCACCCGTACGCGAAGTCGGCGGTGTCGACGGTCCCGACGACCTCTCCGCCGCGTTCGATCTCTCCGCCGTTCGTGGCCAGGCCCCGGCGAAGCGTGCCCTCGAGATCGCGGCGGCCGGCGGTCACAACGTGCTGATGTGCGGGTCGCCGGGAGCCGGTAAGACCAGCCTCGCCCGGTGTCTCGCCGGATTGCTCCCGCCCCTCGAGCGTCGCGAATCCGTGGAGGTCACTGCCGTCCACAGCGTGGCGGGCGTGCTCGGGCCCGGGTCGGGATTGATCCGACGCCGACCGTTCCGCGCACCCCACCATTCGACCAGCCAGGCAGGACTCATCGGCGGAGGTGGCATCCCCCGCCCGGGCGAGGTCTCGCTGGCGCACCGGGGAGTCCTGTTTCTCGATGAGCTTCCGGAGTTCGGACGGGGGCCGCTCGATTCGCTGCGGCAGCCGCTCGAGGAGGGGGTCGTCCACATCGTCCGTGCCCGTGCGTCGGTCACGTTCCCCGCCCGGTTCACGCTGGTGGCCGCGATGAACCCCTGTCCGTGCGGACACCTCGACGATCCTGATGGCCGCTGCGCGTGCACCGACCCCCGGATCCGGTCGTATCAGCGCCGGGTGAGCGGGCCGTTGCTCGACCGGATCGACCTGCACGTGGACGTGCCCCCGGTCACATGGCGCGAGCTCGTCACGCCCGGCTCGGAGACCAGCGCCGCTGTCCGCGCCCGAGCCGTCGCCGCACGGCAGATGGCGACCGCGCGAGGAGACGGTAGAGGAACGGGGCCGGAGGATCCGCTACGCGATGCGGGCCTCACTCGCGGAGGGCGCGCGCTCCTTCGCACCGCAATCGAGCGGCTGGGGCTCTCTGCGCGTGGCGTCCATCGTGCGATCAGAACGGCGCGTACGATCGCCGATCTGGAGGGCCGCGATGCGATCGAGGAGGCGTTCGTTGCGGAGGCGATCGGCTACCGGGCCGCCTCCCGTGCGTGACGACGCGACAAGACTGCAGAACCCGGGACCGCTGAACCGCCCTGGCGGGTCGCGCGAATCTCGCCGCACCGGCCGACTTCGACCGTCACATCAACGCTATCCTGGCCTCGCCCGAGCGCAAGGAAGTTGGCCAGTAGCCGGTGTCCGCCCCAGGTCATGACCGCCTCGGGATGGAACTGTACGCCCCAGAGCGGCCGGGTCGAATGGGCCAGGGCCATGACCTCGCCGCTGCGGCTCCTCGCGGTGACGACAACGCCCTCGCCACACGCGGTCTCCGGGACGATCAAGGAGTGGTATCGGGTCACGGCAAGCGGGGAGGGGAGTCCACTGAACAGCCCTTCGCCGTCGTGCTCGATGTCCGAGACGATGCCGTGCATCGGACGCGCGGCACGCTCGACCCGTCCCCCGAACGCCGCTGCGATACATTGATGACCGAGACACACGCCGAGGAGCGGAACGGTTTCGCTCAACTCTTCAATGATCGTGCAGGAGACGCCGGCCTCGGACGGGGTGCACGGGCCAGGAGACAAGACGACGTGCGTCGGGTCGAGCGCGCGGATTTCATCGAGCGTGATTCCGTCGTTCCTGGCGACCCGCACCGTCTCTCCCAACTCGTTGAAATACCGAGCGAGGTTGAAGACGAACGAGTCGTAATTGTCGATGAGAAGAATCAAGGGACTGCCGCCGGAGGCATTGGGCGTTTCATGGTCATCGTGAGGATACTCGACGGCTCCGGCCCCCGCGACTTCGGTGCGTGGTGAGGGGATCGGCGAGGGTTTTCGTCGCGATCACCTTGCCCGACGACGTAAAGGCCGGCCTGGTACGCGCCACGGCGCCGATCAGAGACGGAGGGCGGGCCCTCCGCTGGGTCCCCGAGCCGCAACTGCACCTGACGCTTCGGTTTCTCGGATCGATCCCGAGGGATGCGATCGAGCGGCTGGAGTCGAGCCTGCGCGTAGAGGCGGCGAGGTGCGCGGCGTTCGACCTTCGGCTCCGAGGCGGAGGATGCTTTCCGAACCCCCGAAACCCCCGGGTGCTCTGGGTCGGCGTCCAGCCCGGACCCGCTCTGGGCGAGGCCCACGCTGCGGTCGAGGACGCGGTCTCGGCGGCCGGATTCGATCGTACGGAGCGACCGTTCCGGCCCCATGTCACGATCGGGCGCGTCCGTCGCGGTCGCCACGTGCCGACGCGGGTGGGGGAGTGGCTCGCCGATTCTCCAATCGACGCGACGGTCCGCGTGTGGTCCGTCACGCTCATCGAGAGTACGCTGTCGACGGCAGGGGCCCGACACGATCCGATCCTGACGTGCCCGCTGTCGCGCATTTAGCCGCCTCCCGCGACCCGTTAGGCCAGGGGCGAGACACCCGCATGTGGAGTCCGCCACGACGTGCTACCTTGCCGTCGAGTAAGGAGGCCGGGGCAGGGGAGATGAGATGGCGCTGGTGAAAAACGCGTTCGCGACAATCGGATTCTTCACCGTCGTGTTGGTTCTGGGGCTCGGGGCCTGGATCTTCCGGGACGAGATCAAGACGTGGGTGAACGAAAAAAACGAAGTCGTCATGACCGAACCGAGCGAAGAGCTCGCCGTCGCGGCGGAGGAGAAAATCCAGGCGATTCTGGATGGCGAGGGTCCTCGCGAGACCCGTCTGACCGAGGCCGAACTCCAGAGCTACTTGAAGTATCGAAGCGCCGATCTCCTCCCGGCGGGAGTGAACAATCCGGCCGTCGACATTCAGGACTCCACCCTCGCCGTCAGCGCCGGGCTGGATCTGACTGTGCTCGACATCGGTGGGGCGGATGAAGTGGAGATGCTGCGGCGGGTCATCGGAGACTCGGCGCTCGTTTCCAGCGAAATCTACCCGCGGGTCACCGGGCCCGGACGAGGTCGGATCGACATCCTCAGCCTTCAGGCCGGCCTGTTTCCGATTCCGCCGATGCTGATCGGTACCGCGATCCAACAGATGGGTCTGCCGAACGACGGATCGGCGCTTCTGCTGGACATCCCGGTCGACGTGATCGAGTTGCGAATCGAGAACGAGGAACTGGTCCTCATCCGCGACCGCTGAACGCCCGCCAACAAACCGTACGGAGATTCCCCCGAATGGCTGAACGCTTTTCCAACTACATCGCGGGCGAGTGGGTCGCGCCGGCGAGCGGTGAGTACATCGAGAACCGCAATCCCGCGCGCACGTCGGAGGTGATCGGACTCTTCCCCGACACCGGGGCCGACGAACTGGACGCCGCCGTCGAGTCGGCCCAACGCGGATTCGAAGCCTGGTCGGCCACGCCCGCCCCTGAGCGCGGTCTCGTGCTCAAGAAGGCCGGCGACATCATGACCGAGCACAAGGAAGAGCTCTCGCGGATCATGACGCGCGAGATGGGGAAGGTGCTGGAGGAGACACGCGGCGACGTGCAGGAGGCGATCGACACGGCGTACTACGCCGCGGTCGAGGGGCGCCGCCTGTTCGGTCACACGGTGCCCTCGGAGCTGAGGAACAAGTGGGCCATGTCGTTTCGTCGACCGATCGGCGTGTTCGGGATCATCACGCCGTTCAACTTCCCGGTCGCGGTCCCCAGCTGGAAGATCTTTCCCGCGCTGGTGTGTGGGAACAGCGTCATCTACAAGCCGTCGGAGGATGTCCCCCACGCCGGACACCGCTTCGTGGAGATTCTCCTCGAAGCGGGTCTCCCCCCCGATTGTATCCAGCTCATCCATGGTCGGGGCGAGACGATCGGGAAGGCGATCGTCGAACACCCGGGAGTCCCGGGGCTTTCGTTCACCGGGTCGACCGAGACCGGCAGCCTGATCGGCGAGGTCGCCGGGCGAATGCACAAGCGGCTTTCCCTCGAGATGGGAGGGAAGAACGCCCAGATCGTGATGCCCGATGCCGACGTGGATCTGGCCATCGAAGGCGTTCTGTGGGGTGCGTTCGGGACGACCGGGCAACGCTGCACGGCGACGAGCAGGCTCCTCCTCCACCGAGAGATCCATGACGAATTCGTCGAACGACTCGTCTACGAAGCGAAGGCTCTCGAACTGGGCGACGGTCTCGACGAGCGGAAGGACGTCGGCCCGCTGATCCACGAAGACGCGCTTCGAAAATGCGAACGCTATGTCGAGATCGCACGGGAGCAGGGCGCCACGGTGGCCTGCGGCGGTGCGCGCGCCACCGGGCCCGACCTGGACGACGGCTGGTTCTTCGAACCGACCGTGCTGACGGGCGTCACCCGCGAGCACCGGACGGCCTGCGAGGAGATTTTCGGTCCCGTCCTGTCGGTGATGGCGTTCGACGATCTGGACGAGGCGTTCGCGATCAACAACGAGGTGGCGTACGGGCTCTCGTCGTCGATCTACACGCGCGACGTCAACGTCGCGTTCCGGGCGATACAGGAACTGGACAACGGGATCACGTACGTGAACGCACCGACGATCGGAGCCGAGGCCCATCTGCCGTTCGGGGGGGTAAAGGGGACGGGCAACGGGCACCGGGAAGGGGGGTGGGAGGTATATGAATTCTACAGCGAGACCAAGGTCGCGTACGTCGATTTCAGCGGAAAACTGCAGCGGGCGCAGATCGACGTGGACTGGTGACGGCACGTTGATACGTGACGGTATCATGGGCTGGCATGAAACCCCGTGACGAGCACATCGTTGTAAGCAGTACGGATTCTACTCGAGGAAGTTGAATGGACGAACAGGCGCCGGGCGCGGACCAGGCGGGGATGACGACCGAAGAGACGGCAGCCTCTAGAGGCACCCCGCCGTCTCCAACCCCAATGACCGGCCGGCAGCGTCAGTCTGTCGGCCGGTGGATGTGGGAGTGGACGAAGTCGATCTTCATCGCACTGCTTCTGTTCCTCTTCGTGCGCACGTTCATGATCGAGGCGTTTCAGATCCCGACGTCGTCGATGGAGAACACGCTGCTCGTTGGAGATTTTCTGCTCGTGAACAAGATGGTCTACGGCGCAGAGATTCCCGGCACGGATCTGCAGTTTCCGGCATTCGACGAGCCGTCGCGCGGAGAGGTCATCGTGTTCGAGCCGCCTCCGTCGGCCGGCCAGCCCCCACGAACAAACTACGTGAAGCGGATCGTCGGAGTGGGCGGGGATGAGCTTTCGATGCGTCAGGGCCGACTCTTCGTCGACGGCGTCGAAATCGAGGAGCCGTACGCCCAGTCCACTCGCCGGCTCGGCGATGTCCCGCACTCGAGCTTCGAGTGGCAGCGTGAGTATCTCGTCGACCGCGCGAGGCGCCGTCCCTATCATCCCACACGCGACAACTGGGGTCCGATCAAGGTGCCCGAGGGCTACTACTTCGTACTCGGCGACAACCGCTCCAACTCCGAGGATTCGCGGTACTGGGGATTCGTTCCGCGTGACGCCCTTCGGGGCCGTCCAATGATCGTCTACTACTCCTACGAGCGCGACGAGGGCAGCACGACGATGCCGTGGATCACGGAGATCCGCTGGGAGCGAATCCTGCACGGCATCCATTAGATCGTGAGAATCTTCAAACACTATCTCGACGAAATAGGTCGAGAGCCGCTACTCACGCCCGAGGAGGAGGTTCGACTCGCGGCGCAGGCACGTTCGGGCGATCGCCAGGCACGAGAGCGACTGGCGACCGCCAACCTCCGTTTCGTGGTGTCGGTCGCCAGGAGATACAGCGGAAACGGCGTCCCGCTCTCCGATCTCGTGAACGAGGGGAACCTGGGACTGCTGAGGGCCGTCGAGCGGTTCGATGAGACACGGGGCGTCCGGTTCGTCAGTTACGCCCACTGGTGGGTGCGGCGGGCCATCGTCGAGAGTATCGACCGGCACCGGGGTTGGGGTCGGCACGCGGCGCCGGATTGCGCGACCCTGTCGCTGGACGAACCACTCGGACCCCATACCGATGGAACCCTCCAGGATGTCCTGCCGGACCCGCACGCGGTCGAACCCGACCGACGCATGGCCCGGGAGTCACTCCGCACGGCGATCGAAGCCAGTCTCGCGGATCTCCCACTGCGAGAAGCCGCCGTGGTGCGGCGGTACTTCGGACTCGGGCCCGGTCATGATGAAGACCTCGGCCAGATCGGACGTTCGCTCGGCGTGAGTCGAGAGCGTGCGCGCCAGCTTCGAGACCGTGGGCTGGCCCGGTTGCGGTCGCACGCGGGACGGCATGACCTGCGTGCGTTTCGACGGCCCGCCGAACCCCGGTTTGGGGCCGTCCGGCGCGGGCAAACGACTGATTGACATTCCCATACATCGCGAATAGCTTGACCGGCTGTCGCACGCTTGGGTGCCGCCCTCTCGGGCGGTTTTTTTTCCTATTGGATGTGTTGAATGAAAACCTACTCGGTGAAAGCAGGAGAGATCGAGCGGAGTTGGTACGTGGTCGATGCCGCGGACCAGGTTCTCGGTCGTCTCTCCACCGAGATTGCGCGTGTTCTTCGCGGCAAGCACAAGCCGATCTACAGCCCGCACCTCGATACCGGCGACTATGTCGTGGTCGTGAACGCGGAACGGGTTCGACTGACCGGCAAGAAAGCGGATCAGAAGGAGTACTTCCGCCACTCGGGGTACATGGGTGGCGAGCGGATGATTCCATTCCGTCGCATGCAGGAGCGCCACCCCGAGCGAGTCATCCAACTCGCCGTGAAGGGGATGCTCCCGAAGAACACGCTCGGTCGACATATGCTGAAGAAGCTCAAGGTCTACGCAGGACCTGAGCATCCGCACGCTCCGCAGGCTCCACAGCCGTTCGACGCGGTTCCGAGCTAACCGGATCAGAAGCAAGAGGACGAACAGGTGACTGGAAGCGATCAGGTACAATCAGTGGGACGTCGGAAAAAGTCCGTTGCCCGCATCACGATGCGGCCCGGGAGCGGTAAGCTTCTGGTGAACGGCCGCGACTTCGACGACTACTTTCCGATCTCGCGGCACCGGTCGTCGATCGAAGAGCCGCTCAAGGCGACGGAGACCGAGGGTGTCTACGACATCATGGTCCGGGTCCGCGGCGGTGGGGTAACCGGGCAGGCGGAGGCGACGCAGCTTGGCGTCGCGCGTGCCCTGCTGGCGTTCGACGAAGACCGGCGTTCGGCGTTGAGGGCGGAGGGCCTCCTCACCCGTGATGCTCGAATCGTCGAGCGCAAGAAGCCGGGTCGACCGAAGGCGCGCAAACGATTCCAGTTCTCGAAACGATAGACGCAGGAAGGCGGACCAGGACACGCATGGATGTCGGTTTGAAGGACCTCTTGAGGGCCGGAGTGCATTTTGGCCACCAGACGCACCGGTGGAACCCCAAAATGCGCAAATATATCTTCGCCGAACGCGGTGGGATCTACCTTATCGACCTCAAGAAGACGCTTCGCGATCTCGAGCGGGCCCAGGAACTCGTCCGGAAGACTGTCGTCGAAGGAAAATCGGTGCTGTTCGTCTGCACGAAAACCCAGCTCGCCTCCGTCGTTCGCGAACAGGCCGAGCGCAGCGGGTCGTACTATGTGACCGAGCGGTGGCTGGGCGGCATGCTCACGAACTTCCAGACGATGAAGAAGAACATTCGCCGACTGAAGGAACTGGAGCGGGGTGTCGAAGAAGGCGCGTTCGAGTTTTATACGAAGAAGGAGCAACTGCTCCTCTCGCGTGAGCAGAAAAAGCTCCATCGCTACCTGTCTGGCATCAAGGATATGACCAAGCTCCCCGGCCTTGTTTTCGTGGTCGACGCGAAGAAGGAAGAGATCGCGGTCAAGGAGGCGAATCGACTCGGCATTCCCGTCGTCGCCATCGCCGACACGAACGCCGACCCGGACCTTCTCACGATCGCGATCGCCGGAAACGACGATGCGATCCGCTCTGTTTCGCTGATCACCGGCGCGATCGCGGACGTCGTCGAGTCGGCCAGAAACGAGATGCCCGACCTGAAGAAGGACGAGGAGACGGGCGAGGCGTACACGTACTCGAGCGATGCCGGTGACGTGAAGGATCGCGGTGCACCCGCTCGGAAGCGGCCTCGTCGACGTCCGTCACCCGAGGCGATCGCGCAGCGGAAGCAGCCGGCGGAGACTAAGGCGCCCGCAATAGCCGCGGAGTCGGCCTCGGAAGACGACGCCGTTCCTGAAGCAGCCGTCGCGGTGCCCGCCGAGCCGGTCGCAGCGGTCGACGCTGCAGACGGCAACGAGGGTGGCGACGACGGAGTACCGAAAGACTCGTAGCACCGAGGGCCACTTCGGTGGCCCTTTTTTTTGGCATCAAACGAAACACGGAGTGATACGATGGCGGAGATCACAGCTGCGGCGGTGAAAGCTCTCCGCGACCGGACCGGCGCGGGGATGATGGACTGCAAGAAGGCACTCCAGGAGGCTGGTGGCGAGGAAGAGGCCGCCATCGACCTCCTTCGGCGGAGTGGCGCTGCGAAGGCGGCGAAGCGGGCCGCGAAGACGGCGTCGGAAGGGATCGTCCACATCGCCGAGCGCGATGGCAAGGTCGCCATGGTCGAAGTGCTGACCGAGACGGACTTTGTGGCCCGAAGCGACCCGTTCGAGAGCTTCGCGAAATCCGCGGCCGACGCTCTGTTCGACCTGCCGGTCGTCGAGGGGGAGATCCTTTCAGGCGAGGCCGTGTTTGCGGCGGAGGGTGGCAGCGAGTTGGAGGCCGCACTCGACGCGTTGCGCGTGCAGGTGGGCGAGAACGTCCAGGTCGGGCGAGCCGTCCGGTACGACATCGGCGAGGCCGCCGTGGTTGGCAGCTACCTGCATTTCGGGAACCGCATTGGTGTGATGGTGGAGATTGCCGGCGGGGGAGATGCCGGTGAAGAGGCGGCTCGGGGCATCGCCATGCATGCGGCGGCGACGAACCCGGTGGGTTTGTCGCCCGACGACATTCCGTCCGAGGTCGTGGAGCGTGAGCGGGCGGTCCTCATCGAGCAGGCGAAGGACGCGGGCAAGCCCCCCGAGATCGCCGAAAAAATGGTCGAGGGTCGCATGCGGAAGTTCTTCGAGGAGAATGCGCTGCTCTGGCAGCCGTTCGTCCGCGACCCCGACAAAAAGATCAAGGACCTCGTTGCCGAAGCCGGCGACGATGCGGCCGTCCGACGCTTCGTGCGTTTCGAGGTCGGGGCCTAGCGGGCCCGCCGGGGGAGAGCGAACCGATGCCGATGAAGTATGGTCGCGCGCTCGTGAAGGTCTCCGGCGAGTCCCTCGCCGGAGAGCGCGGATTCGGCATCGACCCGCCGGTCATCGAAGAACTCACGAAGGAGATCAAGGCCGTCCACGAGAGCGGTGTGACGCTCGGGCTCGTGGTCGGCGGCGGGAACATCGTCCGTGGCACCGTGGCGAGCCGTCGCGGGATGGACCGCGTCACCGCGGACTACATGGGAATGCTGGCGACCGTGATCAACGCGCTTGCGCTCCAGGACATGCTGGAGCGGCACGGCGTTCGCACGCGAGTGATGACGGCGATTCGGATGGAGCAACTCGCCGAGCCGTATATCCGGCGGCGCGCCCTCCGGCATCTCGAGAAGGGGCGGGTCGTCCTCTTCGCGGGTGGGACGGGAAACCCCTATTTTTCGACCGACACCGCGGCGGTGCTGCGCGCGATCGAGATGGAGGCGGACGTCATCCTCAAAGCGACCAGGGTGGACGGCATCTATACGTCGGACCCCGAATCCGACCCCGACGCCGAGTTCATCGAGGAAATCTCGTATCTCGAGGTCATGACGCGTGAACTCGCCGTCATGGATGCGGCGGCCATCTCGCTGTGCAAAGAGAACCGGCTGCCAGTGATTGTTCTGAACATCAAGGGCCAGGGATCGATCCTGGCTGCCTTGCAGGGAGAGCGGATCGGCACGCTCGTCGCGTAGCACGCGCGGTGAAGCGGCGAAAACCCGGAGGTCACCATGCCCGACCAGACGATCAAGGCCGCCAGGGCCGCGATGGACCGCACGCTCGAAGCGGTCGGCCGAGAGTTCTCGACGGTGAGGACGGGGAAGGCCTCGCCGGCAATCCTCGACTCGGTCAAGGTCGAGGCATACGGGTCCCTCGTGGCGCTCAAGCAGGTGGCCAACGTCGGGGCCCCCGAGCCTCAGATGCTGCTGGTGCAGCCGTACGACCCGAACATCGCGGGAGTGATCGCGAATGCGATTCAGAACGCCGATTTGGGTCTGAACCCCGCAGCCGATGGTGGCATCGTGCGCGTGCCCGTCCCACCCCTCACCGAGGAACGCCGCCGCGATCTGGCGAAGGTGATCCACCGCATGGCGGAGGAAGGCAAGGTCTCGCTCCGTCACGCGCGCCACGAGGCGCGAGACACGCTCCACCAGAAGCAGAAAGACGGCGAGATCGGTGAAGACGATTGCCGCCGCGCCGAAGAGACTGTCCAGGAGATTACCGATGGACATTCGGAAAAGATCGACAAAATGCTGGCGAAGAAAGAGGCCGAGGTGATGGAAGTATGAGCGGCCGCTACCGCTCCGCCGTCGCCGCATACGTCCGGGGACACGATCGCGTCTGGGAGATCTCCCGGATGCGTGGCGAGTCGCTTCCCGAGGAGCCCGGCGCCGTCGAATGGTCCGCTCCGCGTGCCGCCCCACGTTTCGGGGTCGGGGTCGCGTCTTCGCTGCAGTTTCACCGGGGACCCGGAAACCTGCGGCCGGCTGGCCGCGAGCGCGGGACCGACTCCCACGACTGACCCGATCTCCGGTGCCGCGTCTGGCCCGCTCGAGGCGGACTTCAGGGCCGTGCTCACCGATGACCCCACCTTGATCCCCGCAGGCGCCCGCGTTCTCATCGCTCTTTCGGGAGGCGGCGATTCCGTCGCGCTTCTTCATCTCCTGGTGCGCGAAGCCGGCCCGCAGGGTTTCGCGTTGCACGCCGCACATTTCGATCACGGCCTCCGCGAAGGGTCCCGTGCGGAGGCGGTCCGGATTCGGCGGATGGCAGAGGGCCTCGGCGTCCCGTGCACCGTTGGTCGGGCGAACGATCTACCGCGGAACCAGGGTGCTTACCGGCGCGCGCGGATGCAGTTTCTCGAAGACACGGCGGACAGGGTCGGCGCGGACAGGATCGCCCTCGGGCACCAGTTGGAAGACCAGGTGGAGACCGTCGTACTGAGACTGCTTCGCGGCACGGGACTCCGCGGGCTCCGCGGCATCCCGGTGCGTCGCGACAGGTTCGTGCGTCCGCTCCTCGGGATTCGACGCGATCGTCTCAGGAAGTACTTGACCGCGCAGGGCAGCGATTGGATCGAAGATGAGTCGAACGTCGATCCGAGCTACACGCGCTCCAGGGTGAGGCACGACATCCTTCCGATGCTTCGTTCAGCTGCAGGGAGGGCAGGGGGTTCCCCCCGAAACGGTCCTGGATTGGACGAATCGCTGCTGGCGTTGAGCGACGGGGCGGACTGCAGCGATCGCGCCCTCGATGCGCGCGCGGTCCGCGAAATGGGTCCGGACGCGCACGTGCTTGCGGAACCGAGCGATGGGGCCGGGCGCGGCGCGCAAATTGCCCGGTTTGAACTGGCGGACTATGATCTGGCGGTTGTGGGACGCTTCCTGCGGATTGCGGCGCGGTACAGGGGCTTTCGGCTATCTCGGGGCGGAACCAGGCTCGGGGTCGGGTTTATCAGATGTGCTTCCAGCGGCCAAGCGGTCGATCTTGGCGGCGGTCTGCGTCTGACCCGCGAGTATGATTGGTTCCGTCTGTACGAGGTCGACCACGATCCGACCCCTGACCGCGAACTGACGATCAGGTCTGCGGAGGCGGGGACGGGCACGGCAACGTTGGGTGGTTGCGTGTACGAGGTGGAGTGGGGAACCGAATCGGCCGAGGGCTCGCAGTGGGTCGTCGATCTCGACACCGATGTGGTCGTTTTCCCGCTTCGGCTGCGAGGCCCGAGACCGGGCGATCGAATCCGGGCTCGGGTGGGATCGAGGAAACTGAAAAAACTGTTGAACGAGAGACGAGTGCCACGCGGGAGACGCGACCGGACTCCGATTCTGGAAGGTGCGGACGGTCGCATTCTGTGGGTCGCCGGCCATGAGGCCGCGGCCATGCACTCCCGAGCGGATGCGCCGGAGCTGTTCTCGGTAGGAGTAGTGGGCACGGACGTCGATGGACACTGAAACGATGGTGCTGCGCAGCGACATGGGTCACGAGGCTGCCGCTCGCTCCTTTCCCGAATACACGGGGGGACGCGAGTACCGGCGTATCGTGTACTCCGCCGGCGAGATCGGTGAGCGCGTCGACGAGATGGGCAGGGAGATCGCCGCCGCCTATGGGTCGGGCGATCCGATACTTCTGCTCGGCCTGTTGAAGGGCTCCTTCGTGTTTCTGGGAGATCTGGTCCGGTGCATCCGACGCCCGCTCCACGTCGACTTTCTCGTGGCCTCGAGCTATGGGAAGGGAACGACGAGTTCGGGCGACGTACGACTCCTGTATGATCCGAGCGCGCCGATGCGGGGTCGCCATATCATCGTGGTGGAGGACATCATCGACAGCGGTGCAACGCTGAGCCGGTTGATGGGCGATCTGGAGCAACGGGAACCTGCGTCGTTGGAGATCTGCGCGTTGCTCCACAAGCACGTAGCGAGCGACCTCGAGCACGAGGTGCGATGGGTCGGATTCGACGCGCCGGACGAATTCCTGGTAGGGTACGGGCTGGATCACGCTGAGGATTTTCGGCATTTGCCGTTCATAGCCAGCCTGCCCACTTAAATAGAAGAGGACGGACGGGACATGCGTGGAGAGAATGGGGCACCGCCCCCGGATAAGGATGAGGGCTCGGGCCGCACAACCCGCATTTTGCGGACGGCGTCCTTCTGGGCTCTTCTCATCCTCATCCCCGTCGCGATTCTTCAGCTCATGGACTCCGGCCGGCGTCAGCAGCAAACGCTCGATTATACCGAGTTCCGTTCGGAGCTCGCGGGCGGCAACATCCAATCCATCGACATTCGTGAGGGGCTGCGGATCGAGGGGGAGCTAAAGCGCTCGATCCAACGCGACGAAGTGGCGATCGAACACTTCCAGACGCTGCTGCCCACCGAACTGAGCGAGGAACTCGACGCGGAGTTGCGGCAGCAAGGCGTGCAGATCACCGCGCGACCGGCGGGGAACGGCTGGATCACCGTTCTGGTGCAGCTTCTGCCCTGGGTGCTGATCATCGGCCTCTGGCTCTTCATTTTCCGGCAGATGCAGGCCGGGGGGTCGAAGGCGTTCAGCTTCGGCAAGTCGCGAGCGCGCCTCATGAGCGGTGACACTCCGAAGGTCACGTTCGCTGACGTGGCCGGTTGCGATGAAGCGAAGGAGGAGCTTCAGGAGATCATCGAGTTCCTGAAGGATCCTCAGAAGTTCTCGCGTCTCGGGGGCCGATTGCCCAAAGGCGCCCTGCTCGTGGGCCCTCCCGGGACGGGAAAGACCTTGCTCGCGCGCGCCGTGGCCGGCGAGGCCGATCGGCCCTTCTTCTCGATGTCGGGCTCCGACTTCGTGGAAATGTTCGTCGGTGTCGGGGCGTCGCGCGTGCGGGATCTTTTCGAACAGGGGAAGACGCATGCGCCGTGTATCATCTTCATCGACGAGATCGACGCTGTCGGCCGGCACCGCGGTGCGGGGCTCGGGGGCGGGCACGACGAGCGCGAGCAGACTCTGAACCAGCTGCTCGTCGAAATGGACGGGTTCGAGTCGAATGACGGCGTCATTCTTCTCGCCGCCACGAACCGTCCCGATGTGCTCGATCCGGCCCTCCTGCGCCCCGGGCGATTCGATCGCCAGATCGTCGTCAGCAATCCGGACGTCAGGGGGCGCGAGGGAATTTTCCGCGTCCACGTGCAGGACATTCCGCTCGCCGAGGACGTGGACGTCGCCGTGCTCGCCAAGGGTACGCCCGGAATGTCCGGCGCGGACATCGAAAACATCGTGAACGAAGCCGCGCTCCTGGCGGCGCGCGACGACAAGGACCGCGTGTACATGATCGATTTCGAGCGCGCCAAGGACAAGGTGATGCTCGGTGCCGAACGGCGCAGCATGGTGATCTCCGACGAAGAGCGTCGGGTCACCGCGTATCACGAGGCCGGGCACGCGGTCATCGCGTTGCGTGTGCCGGGTCTGGATCCGCTCCACAAGGTCACGATCGTGCCGCGCGGACAGGCGCTCGGCCTGGCGGTATCGCTGCCGGAGCAGGATCGCCACATGGCCACGAAAGATCGACTCGAGGGCAGTCTCAAGATGATGTTCGGCGGCCGCGTGGCCGAAGAGTTGGTGTTCGGCGAGGGCCAGATCACCACCGGTGCCGGCAACGACATCGAGCGCGCGACGGATTTGGCCCGCCGGATGGTGACGCAGTTCGGCATGTCGCCGGCGCTCGGCCCGATGGCCATCGGTGAGCGTGAGCACGAGATATTTCTGGGGCGCGACATCTCTCACCGGAGGGAAACCAGCGAGAAGACGGCCGAACTCGTCGACGTCGAGATCAAGCGGATCCTGCAGTCGGCGTACGACGCGGCGAAAGAGGTGGTGGCCGCCCATCGGGAGCTTCTCGAGACGCTGGCCGAGACGCTTCTGGAGCGCGAGACCATCGATTCCGACGACATCGATCTGCTCAACAGGGGTCTCCCGTTGCCGCCGTTCGTATCGGATCTGCCGCCGGCCGCACCGGCGCTTCCCGCTCCCGCTCCGGATCCCGTCCGCGAGCGTCCGATCGAGGGCGCCGGCGGCGAGCCCGCCCCGGCGCCGGCCTGACGCCGCCCTCCAGCGACCACCCGGCAGCTGCGACTCGGATCGTGAGGGGCTGACCGTGGCCAGGTTGGGCCCTGTCGCCGCCCGGTGGCGCCTGGTCGACCGCAACCTTTCGCTGGACCGCCCGGTCATCGCGGGCATCCTGAACGTGACGCCGGACTCTTTTTCCGACGGAGGGGCGTTCCTTGATCCCGAGGTCGCAGCGGAGCACGCCTTCGCGATGGTCGAGGACGGCGCGGGCATTATCGACATCGGGGCGGAATCCACGCGGCCGGGGGCCGAGGGCATCCCCGCGGATGTCGAGTGGCAGCGTCTTGGCCCGGTATTCGACGCGCTGACCGATCTTCCCGTGCCCATCTCCGTCGACACGACCAGGGTCGAGGTGGCGGAGCGTGCCCTGGACGCCGGCGCGGTGGCGATCAACGACGTCTCCGGCGGTCGGACGCCCGGCCTCGTCGAACTGGCCGCACGGACGGGTGCGGGGCTCGTGTTGATGCACATGCGAGGGAACCCTCGTACCATGCAGGAGGACACCCGGTACCACGATGTGGTCGCGGATGTGCGCGATGTCCTTTCGACGGCTCGCGACCTGGCAGTGGCCGTGGGCTGCGAGTCGGAACAAGTGGCGCTCGACCCTGGATTGGGGTTCGGAAAGTCGGTGGAGGGCAACCTGGAATTGATCGCGAGACTCGACGAACTGGTCAGCCTCGGCGCGCCGGTCTGGATCGGGCCTTCTCGCAAATCGTTTCTGGGCAGCCTGCTGGACAGTCCGGCCGACGAGCGTCTGGAGGGCACGATCGCGGCGTGCGTGACCGCACTGGCCGGAGGAGCGAGGGTGTTTCGCGTGCACGACGTGGCGCCCGTGGCGCGGGCGCTCGGTGTCGCATGGGCGGTCGAAGCCGCGCGACGAAATGAGTCGGAGTCGGGAAGGGCCGAAAGCACATGAGCGGATTCATCGACTACGTCCGGTTCTATCTGCCGGGCTGGAAGGATGTTCTCCAGATCGTGGTGCTGGCCTTTTTCATCTACCGGATCCTGATCCTGTGGGCCGGTACTCGCGCATTCCAGATCCTCTTCGGGCTCGTCGTTTTGCTGGGCGTCTACGCGATGGCCAACCTGCTCAATCTGATCATGTTCGAGACGGTCCTGCGGGAGGTCTTCACGTATGCCGCGTTCGCGTTGATCGTCGTATTCCAACCCGAACTGCGGAGTGCGCTCGCCCAGTTGGGACGGAGCCGGGTGCTGACGTTCCTCACTCGGCTCGAGCCGCGGGGCGAAGACGTGGCCGAGGAAATCGCGAAGGCTGCGGAGCGCCTGTCGCGGAAGCGGATCGGGGCGATCATTGCCGTACAGCGTGAGCTGGCGCTCGATCTTTACGTGCAGAAGGACGGCACCCCCTTGAGGGCCGACGTGTCGGCAGACCTCCTGGTCACGCTGTTCACCCCGAAATCCCCACTCCACGACGGCGCGGTGGTCATCCGGGGCGGGGAAATCATCGGGGCGGGCGTTACGCTACCGCTCAGCCAGTATCCCCTGAACGATCGTTCGCTGGGGACGCGTCACAGTGCCGCGCTCGGGCTCTCTGAAGAGACGGACGCATACGTCATCGTGGTGTCGGAGGAGACGAGTCAGATCTCGCTGGCCCGCCGGGGGGTGCTGCGCCGCGGTCTGCAGCCAGAGCAGCTTCGGGCCCGAATCGCGGTCGAAACCGACCCTGTTGACGCCGCGCGCCGACCGCTCGATGGGGAGACGAGCGGGCAGGTTCGCGATGCGCTTTCAGGGGAGGCGATCGCCACTTCGGCCGATGGAGAGCCCGTCACGGAGGAGCGCACGGACCAGGCGGGGTTCGAGGGAGACGAAGAGGTTGCCCAGCCGGTTTGACGGTACATCCTCTCTACCCTAAAATCATCCGCTGGCTGCGGATCGTGGTGGTGGGGCTTTCGGGCGGGGCGAGCCGTTGAAGAACGGCCTAATACCCTAGCGGGCAGGGCACATGAGCAATCAGTACGAGTTGATGACGCTATTCAACGACGGCGGATTCATGATGTACCCGCTCGTCCTCTGCTCTCTCGTGGCGCTCGGCGTGGTCATAGCCAAGGCGTGGACGCTCTTTATCGCGCACCGCGATTCCAGGCTGTTGCTCGACCAGATCGAGGACCTCACGGCGGGCGGACGCCTCGAAGATGCCGTCGAAGCCGCCGAGAACACGCGCGGCCCCGTCGCGGCGATTCTCCTCGCCGGTCTGCGCCGGGTCCAGGAACGGCAGGCCGGCGGGAAGGGCTCGAGCAAGGACGTCCAGAAAGCGATCAGCACGACCGGGATGATCGAGCTCGACTTCCTCGAACGGGGACTCGCGGTGCTCGGAACCATCGCCAACGTGGCGCCGATGCTGGGCTTCCTCGGTACGGTGATCGGTATGATCCTCGCCTTCGAGGCGATCGAAATCGCCGGCCAGGTGGATCCGCAACTCGTCGCGAGCGGGATCAAGGTCGCGCTCATCACGACTGCCGCGGGTCTCACGATCGCGATCCCCGTCAACATCGGGTACAACTACTTCGTGACTCGCATCGACCGCCTGATTCGGGACATGGAAGAAGGCGCACAGGAGGTCGTGAACCTCATCTGGAGCATCGAGGACCGCGAAGGGTACCAGCAAGCCAGCTAGGACACGCGCGAACCCGCTGTTCGCGCGAAGTCGGCGAGGCAGCGAGAAAGAGACCACGTAATGGCGATCATGAAACGAAAGCAGAAGGTGTCGGATGAGATTCCGACGGCCTCCATGGCGGACATCGCCTTTCTGCTGCTCGTGTTCTTCCTCACCACCACCGTGTTCAACGAGGAAAAGGGTCTTCCGATCGTACTTCCCGAGCAGTCCGAGGAGCAGGAAGTCTCTCCCAAGAACCTCATCTTCTTCATGATTCAGCCCGACGGACGCGTCGTCGTGCGCCGCGGCGAGAGTGAGCAGGAGCAGACGATCTCGTATAACGAGGTCGAGGGCATTCTGAGGCAGGAGTTGCTCGCGAACCCGAACCTGATCGCCGCCGTGCAGACAGACCCCGACGCGGCGTATCGACACATGATCAACGTGCTCGATGAGGTGAAGTCGGCGGGCGCCCAACGTATTTCGCTCCAGGAACTGGAGAGGTAATGGCGATCAAGGGCGGTGGCTTCAGCCGCAAATCAGACAGTGGAAGCGAAATTCCCACGTCATCGATGGCGGACATCGCGTTTCTGCTTCTGGTCTTCTTCATGGTGACCACCGTGTTCCGGAAGGAACGCAAGGTGAACATCGAGTGGACCGAGGCGAAGGCTACCGAGAAGATCGACGAGAAACGAAAAAACATTGTCCACATCTGGCTCGATGCGACCGGCACGGTTCACATCAACGACCAGTTGATCCCGTTTTCCGATATTTCCGAGATCATCCGACCGCTGTACGCCGAGAATCGTGAACTCGTGGTCGCGCTGCGTGGCGATCGGGAAGTTCCGTACCGTCAGATCAATACGATCACAGAGGAGTTGCAGGAGGCCGGTGCAGTTCGCGTAACGTTCGCGACCCGGCTGGAGCAACGCGCTACACGCGCCAGGCGCTGAGCGGAGGACGAACGATGGAGAACAACGAAGGCACTCGCCTCAACGCGAACGACCAGTTCAAACAGACGAGTAGCATGTGGACGCAGCTCGGCATTCTGACCGCCGTCTTGCTCCATTTCGGTCTTTTTGTCCTGGTTCGTCCGTTCGAAGCTGCCGATCTCGGTCTGGCCAGCGATGAACTCACGGCGATCTCGCTGCCGCCCGAGGTGAGGATTCCCCCGCCACCGGAGCAGATCGCTCGCCCGGCCACGCCGAGAGTGGCGTCGGTCGACGTGGCCGAAGACGTGACCATCGCTCCGACCACCTTCGAGATGAACCCGGTCGAGAACCTGCCGCCGCCGCCGTCCGGCGGAAGCCCGTCCGACCGTCCTTCGTTCATTCCGTACGACACGCCCCCGGCCATGCGTAACCGCAGCCAGATCCAGGCGCTACTGCAGCGTTACTATCCCCGCAATCTGAAGGATGCGGGCGTCGGTGGCAGGGTCGAACTCTGGCTCTACGTGAACGAGCAGGGCCTCGTGGAGAAGAGCGAAGTGAAGACCTCCGCCGGCAACGCGTTGCTCGACGATGCCGCACAGCGCGTGGCGGCCGACATGCGGTTCTCGCCAGCCAAAAACCGCGACAAGGTCACGGCCGTGTGGGTGTCCCAGTGGATCACGTTCGAGGTCACCTGACCCGAGCCTGAGAAAAACTCCCCGGATCCGCCGTCCGGCGTCTATCAGTTGCCCCCCGCCTCCGCGGTCATGCGATGACGGGCGTAACTGTTTTTAGGCCGCCATGCGGGTGGCCGATCGGATGCGCTTTCGGCCGGCGAAGAACCGAGACCGGGAAACCGCAGTCCGGGTGCAGCAGTGGGTGAAGTTCCGCGTCCGTTAGCTGCAGGTGGCGGTACGGATCGTACGGTCCTAGCTCGCGTCCACACGCGGGTTTGGGTAGACTGTGCCGGGTGATCATGGAGCGGATGGAGGGGCGGTTGGCGGAGGTTCGGGAGCGGGTGGCGCGGGCTGCGGCGCGCGTTGATCGCGACCCGGCGTCCGTCGAGCTTCTCCCCGTCACGAAGGGTCACCCGGCGGACGCCATCGAGGCGGTCGCCGCCGTCGGCCTGCCGCGGATCGGTGAGAACCGTGTCCCGGAGGCCGACGCGAAGCAGGCCGGGTTGGGAGGTCGCGCGGGCGTCACGTGGCATATGATCGGGCGTCTTCAGCGCAACAAGGCGCGGAAGGCGCTCAGCCTCTTCGATACGATCGAGTCGGTGGACAGCGTGAAGCTCGCGCGCCAGTTGAGTCGTATCATCGAGGAAGAGGATCGTGACTCCTTCGAGATCCTGATCCAGGTCAACGCGTCGGGGGAAGAGGCAAAGGCCGGGTTGGCGCCCGAGGATCTCGCGGCCGGGTTGGATGAGATTTGCGCGCTGCCGGGACTCCGGGTGGCGGGCCTGATGACGATGGCCCCGTTCGCCGCCGATGAGCAGGCCCTGCGCACGACGTTTCGGAGAGTTCGCGAGCTCGCCGAGCGGTGTGCAGACGAGGTGCCGGACTTCGAGGGCAGGGTGCTCTCGATGGGCATGAGCAACGACTTCGAGATCGCGATCGAAGAGGGGAGCACCCGCGTGCGATTGGGCACGGTGCTACTGGGGGAACGATGATCGATCTGACACCGCTGGACGTCAGAAAGAAACGGGACGACTTCAAGCGCACGATCCGAGGTTACGATCCGGCACAGGTCGACGCCTTCCTCGAAATCGTTTCGGACCGACTCGAACAACTGGTACGGGAGCACGGGACGCTGTCCGACCAGGCGGCTCATATGCAGAAGCAGCTCGAAACCTACCAGGAGCGGGAGCGTGCCTTGAACGAAGCGCTTCTCGCCGCGCAGGAGTTACGGGAAGAGGCACGCTCCCAGTCCGAGCGCGACGCGGCGGTTCGACTGCGTGAGGCAGAGACCCATGCGGAGGCGATCCTGCTCGATGCAGATCAGGCCATCCGACATTCGGGCCGGCGGCTCGATGATCTTCGCACCCGCCGCCGACATTTCCTGAAGTCGCTCCGGAGCGTCCTGGATCGCTTCGAGGACCACCTCGAGCTTGAAGAAAGTCGGCTCGAGACCGAGCCCGAGGACCTGGGCGATCTGCTGGAGCGGTTGGACAAGGACCTCGGCCCGTCCGACGCCGACGCGGGCAGGCCGGAGAGCCACGCCGCGGACGCCGGGGAACCTGAGCAGGCCTCCGAACCGACGGTCTCGGACGTCGATGACCTGGCCGATGCGTCGGGCGAAGACGACGGGCACACGATCGTGGGCGCCGGCGGAGCCGATGGCGCGCCGGATGCGACGGGGGACGAGGTGGCGGCGGACGACGTGACGGACGATCCGACCCATCTTGCGGAGACCCTGACCGATCCCTCCGCCAATGGGCAATCGGAAGATATCGCTCAGCACGTCACGGATGCCGTGGAAGAGGCAGATTCGGGGTCGCGCCTCGCGACCCCTCACCTGATTACCCCCACCGACGCCGGAGGGCCGGGGCCGTCCACGAACTGACGCTGCGGCATTCAGCCGGGGGCTGCCGGTCGGCGGCCCCCTGATAACCAGTCAACGGAGTACGAGATGGCCTATCGGCCACTGAACGAGTCCGTCACGGGGCTCGAGGAAGAAGTTCTGCGCATCTGGGACGAGGAGGACACGTTCCGCCTGAGTCTCGCCGACCGGGCGGACGCACCGGACTTCGTCTTTTTCGAAGGCCCTCCCACGGCGAACGGGCGCCCCGGTGTACACCATATCCTTGCCCGCACGATCAAGGATCTGATCGCCCGGTACCGCACGATGACCGGCCACCGCGTGGCCCGGAAGGCAGGGTGGGATACGCACGGTCTCCCCGTCGAACTCGAGGCGGAGAAGCAGCTCGAGATCTCCGGTAAGCAGGAGATCGAGGAACTCGGAATCGCGGAGTTCAACGACGTGTGCCGGAAAAACATCTTCACCTACCAGGACGACTGGGAGAAGATGTCGCGTCGGATCGGCTACTGGCTCGACTACGACCACCCTTACGTCACGTGCTCCCCGGAGTACATCGAGTCGGTGTGGTGGGCGTTGTCCGAGATCGATAAGCGAGGGCTGCTCTATCGGGGACACCGGATTGTGCCGTATTGCCCGCGTTGCGGGACGGGACTGTCGAGCCACGAGGTGGCCCAGGGATACCAGGACGTAAACGAGCCGGCGGTCTTCGTGAAGTTCCATCTGATCGACGACCCCGACTCGGCGCGCGTACTTAGCTGGACGACGACACCCTGGACGCTCCCCGGAAATCTGGCGCTCGCGGTAGGGTCGGACATCGAGTACGTGCGTGTGCGCGTGCTGCAGGACGAGCCCGATGACGATGGGAACGTTCCCACGCGATCCGGGCCGGGCGGAGCCAGCGCTGGCGAGGTCCTGATTCTCGCGAAGGCGCGGCTCGAGTCCGTCATGAGGCATCCCTACGAGGTGATCGGCGAACTGAAAGGTTCGGAGCTCGTGGGCGCGCGCTACTCGCCGCTGTTTCCGGGGGCGGTCGACCGGGGCGATTCGGACGCAGCGTGGACGGTCCTCGCAGCCGATTTCGTGACGACGGAGGACGGGACGGGCGTTGTCCATACGGCCGTCATGTACGGTGAGGATGATTACCGTCTGGGTGTCGCCGTGGGTCTCCCGCAACAGCACACCGTCGATGAAGAGGGCCGCTTCGTCGAGGGCGTGCCCGGAGGCCTCGTCGGCGCGCACGTGAAGGAGAAGGAGACCGAGAGAGCGATCCGCGGGTGGCTCGTCGAGAACGACCTGCTGTATCACCGCGAGATGTACGAACACAGCTACCCGCATTGCTGGCGGTGCGCGAGCGCGCTTCTGTATATGGCCCGGGACTCGTGGTACATCCGGACCACCGCAGTTAAGGACCGTCTCCTCGAGAACAGCGCGGGAGTCGAGTGGCACCCCCCCGAGATCGGCTCGGGACGGATGGGAGAGTGGCTGGCCAACAACGTCGACTGGGCCCTGTCGAGAGAGCGGTACTGGGGAACGCCCCTGCCGATCTGGCTGTGCTCTGTCGATGACTCGCACCGGGCGGTGGTAGGGTCGTTCGACGCGCTCGCCGAGCACGCCGGCGCGCTCGGCTCCGATTTTGATCCGCATCGGCCGGGCATCGATGAGATCGAATGGGACTGCTCAGAGAACGGATGCGGCGGGCGCATGCGTCGAATCCCGGAGGTGGCCGATGCGTGGTTCGATTCGGGCGCGATGCCGTTCGCCCAGTGGCACTACCCGTTCGAGAACGCGGGCGAGTTCGAGCGTCACTTCCCGGCCAGCTACATCGCCGAGGGGGTCGACCAGACTCGCGGGTGGTTCTATTCGCTTCTCGCGATCTCGACGATCCTGTTCGAGGCTTCGCCGTATCGGGCGGTCGTCGTAAACGACATGATCCTCGACGCCGAGGGTCAGAAGATGTCCAAGTCGCGCGGCAACCTGGTCGATCCGTGGGATGCGATCGGCGAGTACGGCGCCGACGTCATCCGATACTACCTGATTGCGGGCTCCAACCCGTGGCTCCCCAAACGGTGGGATCCTTCCGCGTTGCGTGAGACGGAACGCAAACTCTTCTCCACGCTTCGGCACACGTACCGCTTCTTCGCGCTGTATGCGAACGAAGAGGGGTGGTCCCATCAGGAAGAGGCGGCGGCGAGTGGCCCGCTCTCCGATCTGGATCGCTGGATCCTCGGGCGGCTGGACCGTCTCGCGGAGCGCGTCGGAGCGGACCTGGAGGCGTACGACCTCACCCGCGCCGCGCGACGGCTGCAGACCTTCGTGCTCGATGATCTCTCCAACTGGTACGTCCGCCGGAGCAGAGACCGGTTCTGGGCCACGGGAAACGTGGCGGACCCCGCCGACACCGGGGTCGCCTTCGCGACGCTCCACGAGTGCCTGGTCACGACATCGCTGCTTCTCGCGCCGTTCGCCCCGTTGCTTTCGGACTGGCTTCACCGCGCGCTGGGCGAAGGCGAATCGGCTCACCGGGCCGATTTTCCCACCTCGCGGGGGCGCCACGACGCCGGCCTCGATCAGGCCATGGACGACGCCCGCGAGCTCGCGGCGCTGGGCCGTTCCGCCCGGGAGGAAGCCGGCGTCCGGACGAGGCAGCCGCTCGCGGCACTCCACGCCGTACTGCCCGACGGCCGACGTCTTCCCGCCGCGATCAACGCGTTGTTGGCGGAGGAACTCAACGTCAAAAAGGTTGTGTTTCTAAGCGACAGCGGCGATCTTCTGCGGCTGTCCGCAAAAGCCAATTTTGGGGTTCTCGGTCCGAAGCACGGGGCCGGAACACCCGCGGTGGCAAAGGCCGTCGGAGGGCTCGCGGAAGATGCGCTGGCTCGACTCAGGGAGGGCGAAACGGTCGAGCTGGCGGTCGAAGGGAGAACCGTCGAAATCGAGCCGGGTGATGTGGACATCCTCGAGCACGCGCAGACGGAACTCGCGATGTCGAGCGGACAGGGATATGTCGCCGCGCTCGATACCGAAATCGACGATGCGTTGCGGTCTGAAGGACTGGCTCGCGAGGTCGTGAATCGGGTTCAGCGGTTGCGGCGAGAGGCTGGATTCGAAGTCGCCGACCGGATTCGACTTCGACTCGCCGGGGCTGAATCGGTGGAACGTGCGACGCGTGATCATACCGAGTACATCGCCGGCGAGACGCTGGCTGTCTCGATCGAAGTTGGTGTGGTGGAAGGGCCGATCACGGAAGTGGAGATTGATGGGTTGAAAGCGGTGATCGGAGTTGAGCGGGCGAATGGCTAGCCGCCGTTCCTAACAGGTGTGGTATGAACAAGAAAGAACGCACGCACCTTGAAAAGCGTCTCCTCAAGGAGCGCTCCAGGGTTGTGAAGGAGCTTGGACACTACGACGAGTCTTTCTCCAAAACGCTCCAGGGGGCGGACGGAGCCCTTTCGGCCTACAGCTTCCACATGGCTGACCAGGGCACGGATGCCATGGAGCGCGAGAAGCAGTTCCTCTTCGCTTCGAAAGAGGGGAGGCTGCTCTACCATATCGACGAGGCCCTCCGCCGCCTGTATCGCGTCCCGGCAAACTTCGGGGTCTGCGAGGAGTGCGGCGAGAAAATCTCGTTCGAACGCCTCGATGCCCTGCCGCACGCCCGGCTCTGCATCAAGTGTAAAGAGCGCGAGGAAACGGGTGCCGCCCGCTGACCCCGTGACCCCGGTCCCCTCGCCCACCGATCGTGAGGGGTCCGGCGGATCGAAGGTGGCCATCACCGCCATCGCGGTGACGCTGGTCCTCGCACTCGACATCGTCACGAAGCAGTGGATCGTGAACACGATGCCGCTGTACAGCCAGAAGAGCGTGTGGGGCAACTTTTTTCGCCTCACCTATACGCACAACCGTGGCGCCGCCTTCGGAATCGACATCGGCGAGCATTCGCGAATCTTCTTCCTCGTTCTTTCAGGGATCGCGCTCTGCGTGTTGTTCGTCATCTACCGGTCGACTCCGGCCTGGGACCGACTGCGCGTCCTCGCCCTTTCGCTCGTGGCCGGTGGGGCGGTAGGGAATATCATCGATCGCATTCGATACGAACGCGGGGTCGTGGATTTCCTCGACTTCGGGTTTGGCGACAGCCGCTTCGCGATCTTCAATATTGCCGACTCCGCCGTCACGGTCGGCGCCACGCTGCTGCTGATCTCCTTCTGGATCGAGGGAAGGCGCGAGCAGGAGGCGGAGCGGGCGGCGGCAGAGCAGACCGGATTGACGTGACCGCTGAGGAGACGCTGCACCGCCTCGACGTCGAGACGCCGGTGACCGCGCGCCTCGACCGCTTTCTCGCCGAGCGCCTGTCGCTCAGCCGGACCTCGACCGCAGCCTTGATCGCCGATGGGCGCGTACTCGTCAACGATGCCCCCGCCAAGAAGCGGTACGTCCCACGAACGGGGGACCGGATCGAGGTGCGGGTCCCCGTGCCGCGGGAGACATCGCTCGAGCCGGAGGACATCGACATCGTCGTGCGACATGACGACCGGTATCTCGCCGTGGTGGAGAAACCGGCTGGTCTCGTCGTACACCCCGCTCCCGGCCACGAATCGGGAACGCTCGTCAATGCGCTGCTCTTCCACCTCGATCGCCTGTCGACCGTGGGTGGCGACACGCGGCCCGGCATCGTCCACCGACTCGACAAGGACACGAGCGGCCTCATGGTCGTGGCGAAGAGCGACGAGACACACCGGGCGCTCGCGAAGCAGCTGGCCGCCCGGGAGATCCGCCGGGGGTACGTAACGGCCGTGTGGGGGCACGTCGACGAAGAGCGCGCCACGATCGACAAGCCGATCGGGCGCGATCCACGCGACCGAAAGCGAATGGCCGTGGTCAAAGGCGGCCGGCGCGCCGTCACTCACGTGAAGCTCCTGGAGCGCTGGATCTCCGCGGATCTGCTCGCCATCCGTCTGCAGACCGGACGCACGCACCAGGTGCGTGTGCACATGCAGAGCAGCGGGCATCCCGTCGTCGCCGACCCGATCTACTCGCCGAACTGGGAGAAGGGGTTCGCCGGAGCGGGAGCGCGGTGGGCTCGCGAACTGGTACGCCACGCCGGGCGACTCTTCCTGCACGCGGCGCACCTGTCGTTCACGCACCCGGATACGGGAGCGCAGCTCTCGTTCTCGGCGCCGCTCCCCCCCGACCTCGCGGGTGCGGTCGAGTGGGCCCGCAAGACGTCGACCCTCCGGGGGGACGAAATCGATGATCTGGCGCAAGATCTTCGTTGACCTTTGAGGCGCATCTCTTGCGTCCAACTGGCTGCCTCCGGCTCGCCTCGACCTGATCCATGGGAGTTGGATTCGCCCGTACGTCATGGTGACTCCGGGCTAACCCGTTGTCTCATCGATTTCTGGAGCCTCACGCATGTCATGGAGCGGCTGGTCGCGGCGGGTGTCTGTCGTGTTCGCGGCTGTCGCGATCGTGCTGGTCGCATGGATCATCCCGCGGGTCATCGCCGCCGCGTACGACGGCGAGAGCATCGGCATCCTCAACCGGATCATCACAGGACAGGATACTCACCCCGTTGGCTTCTATCTCGCCGCCTGGTGGAGACTCGTTCTCTTCGCGGGGCTCGTCACCGTCGGCCTCATCGTGGTGCAGATGGTCGCTGGGGGCCGGTTCGGTTCGCGGCTTGCGGCCGTCTTCGTGGGGCGCCCCGATTGGAGTGCCTCACGCGTTCTCGGGATGGCCATGTGGTTCGGCGCCATCAGCGGAGTCGCACAGTCCGCGCTGGCCACAAGCGTTTATCTGATCGGCCGCGACGCGAGCCTCGAGTTTCAGTGGGAGTCCATCTGGATGGCGCCGATCGCCGGTGCGCTGGCCATGCTTCTGGCGAGTGGCGCGATGCTCCTCTTCCTGTGGCCCTTTCAGGGGACTCGAGGGAGCCGCTACTCGGTGCGTTCGGTGGTGTTCGTACTGGGCGGACTCGCGACCACGGGCGCGCTTTATCAGGCGTTGCCCTTCATCGGGTGGTCGCTCGGCCTCGTCAGTCTCGGGGCCGCCACGATGATGGCGCGGCACGCCGCCGGTCACCCCGGGGGCTGGGGACGGCTGCCGCACAGATCGAGACTCGTCCTGCCCTCGCTGCTCCTCATAGGCGCCGGGGTCGGGGTCGCGTACTTGCCGGGCCCACTGGAAGCGAGACGTCTCCGATCACTGGGCGCCGCCCAGCCGGAGGCCCCGAACGTGGTTCTGATCATTCTCGATACGGTCCGCTCCTCCAGCATGAGCCTCTATGGCCATGATCGGCCGACCACGCCGAATCTTGAGGCGCGGGCTGAGAACGCGGTCGTGTTCGATAATGCCATCTCACCTGCGGCCTGGACCCTTCCTTCCCACGCGAGCCTGTTTACGGGGCGTTGGCCGCACGAACTGAGCACCGACCTCGGCGTCCCGCTCGATGGGACGTATGCGACCCTGGCAGAGGTCCTCGCGGATCGCGGCTATCATACCGCGGGCTTTACGGCCAACTATTACAACACGACCGAAGCGTCGGGTCTCGCGCGCGGTTTCGCGCGATACGAGGATTTCCCGGTGACCTGGGGTCGCTTCTTCGTCAGCTCGTGGCTCTCGCGAACTCTGGCGTTGTCACTCCCACTGGCTCCCCCATCCTGGCGACTGTGGGAGAAGCGCGCGAAGGAGAACACCGACGATGTCGTGGGGTGGCTCACCGCACTCGACGAAGACCGCCCGTTCTTCCTGTTCGTCAACTACATCGACGCGCACGGCCCTTACGAGCCCCCGTACAGGTTCCGTTTCCCCTCGGACAAGGAAGCGGTATCGCTCTATGACGTCTGGGACGAGACCGTCTCCGAGGAACAACTGGCGGGGAACGCCGCATTGTACGATGGGGAGATCGCGTACCTGGACGATGAGCTCGAGCGGCTCTTCGACGCTCTCGAGGCCCGGGGGTATGGAGACAACACGCTCGTTGTGATCACCTCCGACCACGGGGAGTTCCACGGCGAGCACGGCCTCATGGGACATGGAGACGGCCTCTACGAGCCGTCCGTTCGCGTTCCGTTGCTGATCTTCGATCCGATGAAGCGGGCCGGACGTGTCACGGTCGATGCGCCCGTCAGCCTGCGGGACGTTGCCGCGACCATCACCGACGTTGCCTTTGGCACGCCGGACCCCCGGCTGGGGGGCGAGTCTCTTCGGCGTCTGTGGTCGGATCGCGAGCATGACACGGGTTGGGGGAACAGCCCCGTCTTGACCGAGACGATTGGTGGCAGGGTCAACTCGCCGTTCCCGGGCCGGAGTCATCACGAGGTGGCGGTTTTCCAGGGCACGAACCAGTACGTGCGCAACGAGGGTGGCCGAGAGGAGCTTTACGATCTAGCCGTCGATCCCCGACAGCTTCATGATCTGAGCGAAGACACGGCATTCGCCCCGACCCTCCGCCGTCTGGCCGCTCTCGCCGACTCCCTCGTCCGCGTCGCGGTACCCGCACCCGATCTTCGTTGACCTTTACCCCCCGTTCGTCTAGGGTCTCCGCATGGTCAACGATCAAAAGACTCCACGCGGTCTCGCCTTCGGACTCGCGAACTACGTCGTGCTCGCGGCGGGCGTGGCCGCGATCGCCTTCGGTTACGTGCTACTCGACAACGGGTCGATCACCGCGGCGCCGCTGCTGCTCGTGCTCGGATACGGCATCCTTCTTCCCGCGGGGATCCTGGTCGGCTGGCGAGCGCTCGGACCGAAACGTGACGGGCCAGGCAAGGGGCCAAACGGGTGATCCGCGGAGCCGTCGAAGAAGCTTCACGGGCGCGCCGATTGGTGATGTGACGCTTCTCCGCAGGAGTTGGCTGCAATGTCCGCGCTGAAACGCCTGGTCCATGAAGTCCACCGCCGATCGTTGTGGCAGGTGCTCGGCGTCTATCTGGCCGTCTCCTGGGTCGTCCTCCAGGTCGTGGACGTCATCAGCAGTAATTTCGGTCTGCCCGCCTGGGTCGCCCCGGCCTCCCTCGTGTTGCTACTGCTCGGGCTGCCAGTCGTGCTCGCGACGGCGTTCGTGCAGGAGGGAATCCACCCTTCGAAGCCGCCTCGCGAAGAGTCGCCCGCCCGGACGGAACCTGCGTCGGCGGCGCCCGGCGCCGAGGCTCCCGGACGCGGCAGGTTCCTCTCATGGCGGAACGCGCTCGTCGGCGGCGGGGCCGCGTTTGCGCTCCTCGGGATCGCGACGGCGGGCTACCTTTTCATGCGGAGCGCTGGCATCGGCCCGGCGGGGACGCTGATCGCGAAGGGGCTCCTCGAAGAGCGCGCCAGGATCATGATCGCCGACTTCGAGTCGCAGAATGGCGACGAGTCGCTGGCCCGCACGGCCACCGAGGCATTCCGGGTCGATTTCGGCCAGTCTCAGCTGGTCAGGGTGGTCCGACCCACCGTCGTCACCGCTGCGCTAGGTCGCATGTCGCGCGATGCCGACGGTCCTCTGGACGCGGAGCTCGCCCGCGAGGTGGCGATTCGAGAGGGCATCCCGGCCGTCGTCGCCGGCGAGATCAACGAGGCCGGTGGCGGGTTTGTGCTTTCGGTCGAATTGATTGCGGCCGGGGACGGCGAGGTGCTGGCCCAGGCACGCGAGACCGCGGCCGACTCGAGCGAGATCATCGATGCGATCGACGCGCTGTCGGCCAGCCTGCGCGGCCGGATCGGAGAATCGCTCCGACTGATGAACCGCGAGGCTCCGCTGGCCCGGGTTACCACGCAGTCGCTGAGTGCGCTTCGCAAGTATTCGCAGGCCCTTACCCTGGAAGACGATCGCGCGCTCTCGCTGCTCGGGGAAGCGGTCGCCGAGGACTCCGGGTTCGCGATGGCGTGGCGTAAGCTCGGCGCCATCTACGGCAACCGGGCCCAGGAGCGCCGGAAGACCATCGATGCCGTGAGCCGGGCGTACGAGAACCGTGACCGGCTCACGGATGTCGAACGGTATCATGCCGAAGGCATGTACGCAGTCTACGTCAGCGGAGATATGGAGCGCGCCGTCAACAGCTATCAGAACCTGATCGAGGCCTTTCCGGACGACGACTACGGGGCGAACAATCTCGGCGTCGTTCTGATCTGGCTCCGCCGGTTCGAGCGGGCCGAGCAGATGTTTCGGCGCGCGATCGAGATCGACTCCGCCAACAACCTGGCGTACCGGAACGCCGCGTGGATGCAGGTCGAGCAGGGTCGACCGGAGGACGCCCGGACCACACTTGAGGCCTTCGCCGCCCGCAGCCCGAGCAGTGCGCACAGCATCGAGTCGTTCGGGCTACTGGCGGGAGCCGAAGGAGACTATGAGGCGGTGGCACGCGCTATCGATCGCTACGAACAGCTAGCCGGCGGCAGTCGGTTCGGTCGCTGGCGAGTGGCGCATGATCGAGCCGACCTCGCCGCCATCGGCGGCAGGATCGCAGAATCGGATCGATACCACGCCGAAGCGATGGCGATTCAGGCCGAGCGGGGCCTGACGGGCGCCTATCTCATGAACGCGGTAGACCGAGCACAGATGCACAGTCTCGTGGCGGCCGATCAGGCGACCGCCGCCGCGACTCTCGACGAGGCGCTCTCTGCCTTCCCCCTGGAAGAATTGGACCCGGCGGATCGACCGATGGCGGAGCTGGCCCTGGGCTACGCGACCGCCGGTCGTTCGGACCGGGCGATCGAGCTCCTCGCCACCCTGGACGATCTTCCGCGGGAGTTCATCTCCATTAACTCGAGCCCGCTCGTCGATCGGGCCCGGGGCACGGTGGCGCTGATGGACGGCGATGCGGCGCAGGCGCTGGCGCACCATCGGCGCTCGGACCGCGGCTACTGCACGGTGTGCGCGCTCCCCGGGATCGGGCGCGCCTTCGAGGCGGCGGGTCAGCCGGATTCGGCCCTGGTGGCGTATCGGACGTTGGTGGACACGCCGTATCTGTACCGTGTGCGCTTCGGAGGCAACCGGCACCGGGGCCCCGTGCTCGAGCGACTGGGCCAGCTGTACGACGAACGGGGCGATCTCGAGAACGCTGTCAGGTTCTACGCGATGTTCGTCGAGCTCTGGGCGGAAGCGGACGAGGTGCTCCAGCCTCGGGTCCGGGCGGCGCAGACGCGGCTGGAGGAGATCCTGGCCGCGCGGGGGTGAGAGGGACTCTACGGACACCCTTCTAGCCGGGTGCCGCCGAGACCGCGTGGTCGACACGCCCCAGTAGCGACAGCACCTCGTCGCCGGAGATCTCCTCGCGCTCCAGGAGTCGTCGTGCGACTGCGTCCAGGTCTTTCCGGTGTCGCTCGAGTGTGGAACGAGCGAGGGTGCCGGCCTGGTCGAGGATCGTCCGTATCTCCTGGTCGATCCGACTGGCCGTTTCCTCGCTGAACTCGCGGCGCCGGGCCATTTCGTCGGCCAGGAAGACGGCTTCCTCGCGCCCTGTGGCCATGGCACCCAGGCCTTCGCTCATCCCCCAGCGGAGCACCATCCGACGGGCGAGCGACGTGGCCTGTTTCAGGTCGTCGGCTGCCCCCGTCGATTTCGCCCCGAACACGAGGTCTTCCGCCGCACGACCGGCCAGCAGGACGGCGATCCGCTCGAGGAGCTCCGAGTAGCGATAGATGTAGCGTTCCCGTGCCTGGAACTGCTGGGTCGCTCCCATCGACATGCCCCTGGGTACGATGCTCACCTTGTGCACGGGATCGGTCGTGGGCAGCGTAGCGGCGACGACCGCATGGCCCGCTTCGTGAGTGGCCAGCAGATCGCGTTCGTCGTCGGATATCGACATCCCTTCGCGAGCGAGCCCCAATAACACCCGATCTCGAGCCTGCTCGATATCGGCATCCTCGATCGCCGACTTTCGTTTCCTGGCGGCCGTCAGTGCAGCCTCGTTCAGGATGTTCTCCAGGTCGGCGCCGCTGAGTCCCGGTGTTCCCTTCGCGAGTCGACCGAGGTCGACGTCGGCCGCGAGAGGCTTCGACCGTGCGTGCACCTGGAGAATCGCTTCCCGGTCGGCGACGATGGGGAGGTCGATGACGACGTGTCGGTCGAAGCGGCCGGCCCTGGTCAGGGCCGGATCGAGAATGTCCGGACGGTTGGTCGCCGCCAGCACGATTACGTTTTCGCTCGGCTCGAATCCGTCTAGTTCGGAGAGCAGCTGGTTGAGCGTCTGCTCGCGCTCGTCGTGTCCGCCCCCGATTCCCGCTCCGCGGGTTCGTCCTATCGAGTCGAGCTCATCGATGAAAATGATGCTCGGAGCCGCCTCCTTGGCCTCCTTGAAGAGGTCGCGCACACGGGCGGCCCCGATCCCCACGAGCATCTCCATGAAATCCGACCCGGTGATGCTGAAAAACGGAACTCCGGCCTCGCCCGCGACCGCTCGTGCCATCAGGGTCTTTCCCGTGCCGGGCGGACCCACGAGCAGCACACCCCTTGGCACCTCTCCGCCCAGGGCGTGAAACGTCTCCGGGTGCTCGAGAAAGTCGATCACCTCGCGCAGTTCCTCCTTCACGTTTTCAGACCCGGCCACGTCGTCGAACGTGAGCGCCTCGTCGGTCACTCGGTACAGCCGCGCCCGGCTGCGTCCGAACGACAGAAGGCCTCCTCCCCGTTTACGCATTCCGCGCATGATCAGGACGCCGACGATGATGAGAAAGGTGAGCGGCAGGAGTCCCACGACGATTTCGATCCAGGTCGATTCATCCGTCGCCGGCAGCGTACGAATCTCGACCCCCCGAGCCCGCAGGTCGGCCACGAGCGACTCATCCCCGGAGAAGGGCAGGTACGTGACGAATTCTGTCGCCCGTTCCGCCTCCCCACCGCCCCTCTGCGATGAGACCGTCACCTCTGCGGCGAACCGTCCCGAAATACGGTCCTTTTCGATCGTGACCGCGAGCACGTTCGCCGCATCGATCTCGTTCCGAAACTGGCTGTAGGAGATGTCGACGCGCCCGTCCGACGGTCTTGTGGAGGAGATCCACAGGAGCGCCAGCGGAAGGGCGAGCACGAGGATCCACATGAACAGAGGGGAGCGCAACGGGCTCGGCTGCCGGCGGGCCCCTTCCTCGTCCACGGGCCCCGGGGTTTCTTCCCTCGCGTCAGACGTCATTGTCAGGCGTCATTGTTTCGCTCGCTCGCGGTCCTCGCTCGCTCTGGCCCGGGTGGTTCTCGCGCCGCGTGCTCGAGCAGGTCCCCAGGCTCTCCAGGCAGGCCAGCGCCTGTTCAAGCGACCATGCCGTCGTCTGGCCGGTATGCACCGATCGGGTGAATTGTTCCGTGTCGGCCGAGGGCGACTCCCAGCGATCGGCGATCGCCTCGTATGTGGCCTGATCGGCGTCAGACGGCCCCTGCGGCCGGGTCGCGATCCGTTCTCGAACGCGCGTCTCGGGAGCCTCGAGCAGAAGAAAGACGGCTGGCACCCTCAGTCGCTCGGCCATGTCCAGGAACGCGGCCCGTCGTGCGTCCTCCCGGAAGCTGGCGTCGACGATCAACCGCTCCCCCCCGAGCAGACCCAGCTCGGCCTCTTCCAGAAGGGCCCCGTACGTTCGTTCGTTCCACTCGGCCGTGTACAGACCCTCTCCGTATGCGGCAGCCGCGGACGTCTCGGGCGCCAGGCCGGCCAGGCGCTTTCGCGTGCGATCGGACGAGATCACGCGGAGGCCGGCCGACTCGCCCAACAACTCCGACAGGGTCGATTTCCCGGTTCCAGGCAGTCCACCGACCAGGACGAGGCAGGGCCGCCGCCGGGGTGGCTCCAGGAGTTGCAGAGCCAGCATCCAGTGGGCTCGGGCCTCCTCGGACGCGAGACCGCGATCGGCGTCCGGCACCTCCGGTTCGAGGGACCTGATCCCGAGCACCTTGGCGCGGACGGCGGCCCGGTACGCGGAATAGAACCGCAGCAGCGAGCGTCCCTCCTCATCCCCCGTCGTCTCGAAGTAGGCATCAGCGAACGTGTTGGCGAGGTCGTCGCGTCCCTGGAAGCGAAGATCCATGTCGAGGAACGCGATGTCGGCGACCGGGTCGGCAAACCGAAACCGCTCGTTGAACTCGATGCAATCGACGACCACGACGTCGCCGGGCGAGGCACGGTCGTCGAACAGGTAGATGTGATCGAGGTGAAGGTCGCCGTGCGTGTCCCGGGGGATCCCCGCCGCTGCCCGTCGATCGATCAGGGGCGCGAAGCCATCCAGTGCCCGATCCAGGGCGTCGGTCAGGCGTTCGTGGAGTTCCGCCGTCAGCGTGTGGCCGATGTGAGGCAGCGTCTGCTCGAGGTTCTCCCGGGCGTTTCCGGCCACGACGTCGAATCGCCCCCAGCGCGCGATCTCCGGGCCACGCGCAGCGTTTGCGTGGAACCGGGCCAGACGGCGGGCGACGACCGCGACGTGGTAGGGTCTCAGCGTGCCGTCGGCGACCCAGTTGGACATTCTGAGTTCGTCATCGAGGCGCACCATTCGAACGGCCCATTCGACGGGGTCGGGGGCACCATCGGGCGGGGAGTCCTCGAACACGTGCAGGACGCCGTCGATCGGGACGATCGGGCTGACACCCAGATAGACGTCGGGCGCGAGCCGCCGGTTGAGGCGCACCTCCTCGTGACAGAAGTGCTCTCGTCGCTCGAGGGTCGAGAAATCGAGGAAGCCCAGGTCGACCGGTTTCTTCACCTTGTAGACCAGCGAACCCGCCAGAAACACGACCGAGATGTGGGTTTGCACCACGGTGACGCGGTCGACCGGGTGGTCGTACGCTTCGGGTCGAGACAGCTGCTCGATGAGCTCCGACAACATCATCACACCCCCGCGCCGGCCAGTTGCCACCCGCGCACATGCGAATACCAATCAAGACATTCACGCTCGCGGCCCCGAACGACCCGCCACGTCTCGAGAAGCCCTTCGTACTCCGTCACCACGGTACACTGGCCCTCGTATCCGTGGTCTTCGTAATAGATCACCACCCAATCGTGCGTCTTCCCGAGGTGATGGGCGAGGGCCGTGTTCGAATAGAGCGCCGTGAAGTGCCACTCGCGTCGAGACCGGTGCAGGATCGGTAACCAGGCCCTGCCGGCGGGGTTGAACCGCTTCGGCGCGATCGTCCGCAACTCGTTGGCCTCGGCTCTCGATCGGTACTCTTCATCCAGCTGGAGCAGCAGGGAGACCGGCGGCCGAGGCGCGGCCGGGTGCGGGTCGTCGGCCTCGCCCCGGACGTACGATCGACGCCGGAGCATGCTTTCCAGCACTCCTTGCAGCGCCGCGACTCGACGGGCTCCGAAACCGGGAAGCCCCTCGAGGCGTCCATCGTGTGCGGCCGCCTCGAGCTCTTCCAGGGTCTCCACCCCGAGTCGTTCATGGATCCGCGCCGCCAGGGTCTCGCCGATCCCGGGGACGCGGCACAACACGTCCTCCGGCGAAACGTGACCCTCGAGCCGATCGAGAAGCCCGATACGCCCGGTCTCCACGTACTCCTCGATCAGGGCCGAGATGCTCCGCCCGATCGCCGGCAGCCGCTCGAGCGCCTTTCGTCCCCCCGCTTCGAGACCCGCCGCGACGGACTCCCGGGACCCCCAGACGGTGTTGGCGGCGCTCCGGTAGGCCCGCACGCGGAATCCTTCCGCCTCCTGCGCGTCGAGCAAGTCCGCGATCCTGAGGAGACGGACGGCAATCTCATCATTCGATGGGGTCGCCCCTTCTTCGTTCATCGCAGATTCATCGCAAAGTCATCGCAGAATGCCGGCGACCCCGGTCTGCGTGGGCATCTCTTCCCCGTCGAGCACGAAGGTGGACCCGCCGTGCAGGACGACGATCTCCGAGATCTCGTCGAGTAGCTCGACCGCGTCCGACGCAGGGTCGTCGCCCCCGAGCTGCAGGACATCGATCTCGCCGGTGTCGCGCTGGATGGTCCCCCAGATCCTGCGCCCGCGCTCGATGAGAAGCACCCGAATGCGCCCGGCCACCGCGAGCGCAGCCAGGCTCGCGAGATCGGTCTCTCCTTTGCCATGGGTGCAGGCTCGCTCCCACAGCGTCAGGTTCGCGGCCAGCTGACGCTTCGTGGCCTGAACAGCAATCGGCCAGGACGCCTCGTGAATGCGATCGGCACTCCAGGAGTGAATCGACGCCTCGATGCCATGTTCCGTGAGGCCGCTCAGCGTCGTGACCGCCCGATATCGGGGGTGGTGTTCCCCCACGGCGGCCAGGATGACGGGATCGTGCTCCGGGCCGATGTAGGCGCTGAGCGCGATATCGACGGCTCCGAAGAACTTCCTAAGGGCCGGGTCGCGGTCATCCTCTCCGACGCCATGTGCCGAGAAGGCTCCCGTCGAGCCTCCGCCTTGTGCCAGCCTCGAACTGCGCCGGCCTCGGCCACCTGCCGTCCGCCGGAGGAACTGGGCGTCGCGCTCGCCCTCGTACCCCAGCGACGAATCCATGTCAGCCGGCAGTGGATTCGGCTCGACCAGGATCACACCACGCGCGCTGCCTCTCCACAGGCGCACGGCTCCCTGTCCCAGCTCGAGGACCCAGAATCCCTCGGGGGATTGAAGGTGACGAATCAACGGTCGGGTATGGAACGTCGGTCCGACCACTACCATCGGCTGCACGTCTCCGGAAAGCTGGTAAAGCCGGAGGAAGTCGGGTGCTCGGAATACGGCCGTCGTCTCTCCAGGGGGCCACCCACGCGTGTCTTGAAGCAGCGCGTGCAGTGGTGCCAGGAGCTCGTCGGCCGAGTCGGCTGCTGAACTTCCGGCCAACAGCTCGCCTGCCCGCTTCAAGGCGGCGCGAAGCTCGAGGCGATCGCGCTTCGGGTCCGGCGCGGGGCCTTCGCTGCGAAGATAGATGGAGATTGCGGGCCCCGGCCTGTCCTCGAGGAGCTCACGGAGATCGGGTCTCCCGAAGGGGCGCGGGAGGGCTCTGCTCCGCTCCGCGTGCTGAGCCTGTGTACTCATTGGTCGTCACCTCCGCTGTGGGGAGCGCGCGAGATCGGAGGCAGACCCTGTCACGTCTGCCCCGATCTTCTCACCGCTTCAACAAGCGAGGAGCATTCCAGATCTACGGGGCGACCGTCGCCGCGACATTGTGACGTAACTGGTTGAATAGAAACCAGTTACGTTGATCGTGTCTCCGGAAAGGACGGACGTGTCGAGTCGGGGGTGGGTCATGACGTCCCGTGTCGGCCGACGGAACCCGGACGTCGTGCCCCGCTCGTCGTCCCGTGACAGGATTTCGGGTATGATAGGCGAGGTCGGTCATGGGGATGCCCATCGGGCTACGGGGCCCCTCGTTGAACCGGGGGGCGGGATCGGACCGAAGACTCCTGTTTCGATCCCCGTTCGACCATCTCCGAGCCTGGCTTTCCGAGACCGGCGCGGTGGGCGCCGTGGGGGGGGCATGCGGCCGGGCGCGCGTTCATAGCTCGTTGAGACCCACTCGTATTATGAGGTTTGCCGGTTTCGAGACGTGATTTGGGGGAGGGGTCGATGGGATACGCGGTTCGAGCAGAATACGCAGTACGAGCAGGATATACGGTACGAGAGACGCCCGGCGAGGAGTACGGTTCGCGCGGGCCGAGTGCCAACGGTCGTGGGGCCGGTGGAACGGGTGCGCCGGACACGGACAGGGGAGCCGCGCCGGCGCCGGACTCGGGCGACTTCGACGACTACGTCGAGGATCTCGGCGACTCGATCGTGAGCATGGCCGGACACCTTCACGCCGGTGCCTCCCGGTTCCTGGAGATGATCGCGGAGTTCGACCGCGTAAGCGGCTGGGAGCGGGGCGGGCACCGGAACTGCGCGTGCTGGCTCGCCTACCGTGCCGGTTTCGATGCAGGCACGGCCCGCGAGCACGTCCGGGTGGCGCGCGCACTGCGACGGCTGCCCGAGACGGCCGCCGCGATGTCGCGGGGCGAACTGTCGTTCTCGAAGGTCCGTGCGCTCACGCGTGGGGCGACGCCCGCCACAGAGGCAGACCTGGTCGAGCTCGCCGCGGGGTGCACAGCGGCACAGCTGGAATACGTGATTCGCGGGTACAAGAAGGCGAACCGGACCACCGAGGCGGCACTCGAGCGCGAACGTCATGAGTCGCGCACGCTGTCGATCTTCCCCGACGAAAACGGCATGTATGTGGTGAAGGGCCTCCTCGACCCCGAAGTGGGCGCGCTCGCGATGCGGGGGATAGAAGCGGCGAGTGACGCACTGTACCGTGAGCGGAAGCCGATCGTCGACGGCCGGGTACGCGATTCGGAGCGCGAGGCGGCTCGCCGCCGATCCGATGCACTGGGTCTCCTTGTCGAGCGCGGGCTGGGCGCGGGGTTCGGTTCGCGGGGCGAGGGTCGCGACACGGTCAGCGACGGAGGGGCGGATGGACCACAGTCGGACGCACCGATCAGCGGCACCAGGGCGGCGCGCTATCAAGTCGTCCTGCACGTGGAGGCCGAGACGCTGGCGGCCGAAGGCGAGCCGGGTCGTTCCGAGCTGGAGGATGGGACACGCGTTTCCGCGGAAACGTCTCGGCGGGTCGCCTGCGACGCAGGGCTCGTCCGCGTGACCCGGGGGCAGGACGGTCAGGTGCTTGATGTAGGGCGCCGGAGGCGCACGATCCCGCCGGCGCTGAGACGCGCGCTCGAGGTACGCGACCACGGGTGCCGGTTCCCGGGCTGCGGGCTGCGGTTTACCGACGCGCACCACATGGTTCACTGGGCAGATGGGGGCGAGACGAGCCTCGAGAACACGGTGCTCCTGTGCCGGCATCATCACCGGTTGGTGCATGAGGGCGGCTGGGGCGTCGAGTCGTGGGGGAAGGGACGCGCGGCGTTCCGCGACCCGAGAGGATCGCTCCACTACGACCAGGGCTGGGAACGCGTCGCGCGTCTGAGGCGCTCAAGGCCTGCCGACCGGCACGCGACTCCACGGCCGGGGCCAGACCTCACCGAAGCGCTCGTGGAGGAGAACCGCCGCCGGGGGATCGATCCGGGCGCATGGACGGCGAGCGCGCGCTGGAAGCGGGAGGCCGACATCCCCTTCGATATCCTGTGTCGGGCGACGGACGCGGCGCTCTGAGCGAGTCAGCGGACGGGCTGGCGATCGCACCCTCGGGACCGCATCGTACCGCCGTTACCGAGGGCGAATAGCTCAGCCTGGTTCAGAGCGCCTGCCTTACAAGCAGGAAGTCGGGGGTTCGAATCCCTCTTCGCCCA
>JBGMQU010000013.1:0-44137 GCA_048060725.1 Gemmatimonadota bacterium
CTAGCGGGCCGCCGGGTGAACTCCATCGATGAGTACGCCGAGCACCGCCCGTTCCAGTGGCACGGGTCCGCCCTCCGCGCTCAGACGCACCCAGTCTGTCGTCGCGACCACAACCAGGTCGAGGTCCGGCACGACGTACACGAATTGTCCGCCGTAACCCCACGCGAGGTACGCGCTCTCCGGTTGACTCTCGGAAACCCACCAGAGGTGGCCATACGTGTATCGATCGAGTGACCCGTAGGCGGAACGCCAGGAGAAGTTCGACCGGGTTGCCGTGTCCACCCAGCCCTCGGGGAGGATGCGGCGCGTTCCACTCATGCCGTCCTGAAGATAGAGCTGGCCGAAGCGGGCAAGGTCGCGTGCCGTCAGGTCGATTCCGGATCCACCGTTGACGTATCCGCGTGTCAGCGGCTCCCACTCGGCTACCTGCACGCCGATCGGCGCGAACAACGCTTCACGCGCATAGGACGAAAGCGGCTGGCCCACCGCCTCCTCGATGACGACGCCGAGCAGGTGCACGGCGGCTGAATTGTACCGAAACTTTGAACCGGGCGGCGTGCGGATCGGCCGCTCGAGCAGCATTCCGATGTGGTCGTCTGAACGAATCCACACGCCGTAGTCACCAATCCCGCCGGACTCGTCCCACTCGAATCCGCCCGTCATCGTCAACAAGTGTCTGATCGTGATGAGCCCCTGCTCGATGTCGAGGGTGGCCACGTCGGGGCTCAGATACCGCGCGATCCGATCGTCCAGACTTTCGATGTAACCGTCAGCCACCGCGAGCGCGGCCAGCGTGCCCACCACGCTCTTCGTGACCGATCGAACGTCGTGCAGCGTCTGCCGGTCTGCACCTCCGAAATACTCTTCCGCGACGAGCTTCCCGTCCTTCACGACGAGCAGCGAGCGCAGCCGGGGGATCGCGGCCGCGGCGGACAGTGCATTGTCCAGGGCGGCCGCGTTCATCCCCACCTGCGCGGGGGACGCCTCGGCCCATGGGGCGACCAGCTCGACGGAGACCACGGGCGCCGGTGACGGGGGCGCGGCGAGCCCGCTCGGACCGTCGCCGCACGCGGCGAGCGCGAACAGCAGGGCCGGGAAGGCCGGCAGATGGACTATTCTCTTCATGTTATGGGAACAGCCCCTTTGGGCCGAACCGGACAGCGTCTTGGATTCCACGAGACAAGGACACCAGTTTCGGTTACGATTATTCCGTTCCGACACGTCCTCAACTGGCCGGAGACGTCTGACGCGATGACACAGGATCGAAATCCAGACTACTCGATCACCCTCGACGGCGAGAAGGTCGCCGTCCGTCGCGGCGAGACCATCTATGAGGTCTCGGAGCGACACCGCAAAGAGATCCCCACTCTCTGCTATGATCCCCGCCTGGAGCCACTTGGCGCCTGCCGGCTTTGCATCGTCGAGGTCGAAGGGGTCCGGAATCCGGTAGCGTCATGCACGACGCGGGCCGAGCCCGGGATGCGCGTCACGACCCGATCGGCGCGCCTGGAGATGCACCGCAGGGTCCTGATGGAGATGGTGGCTTCCGAGAATCGGGATCTCGATGTCGACCCGCTCTCCGGTTATGCCTCGCAGGAGATGTCCACCCTGCTCGACCGATACGACGCGCGAACGGGGCGGTTCGTCGGAGATCGCTCGGGCAGCAGTCGACCGGACGACGACAACCCGTTCATCCTCCGCGATTACGACAACTGCATCTCGTGCTACCGCTGCGTGCGCGTCTGCGCCGAACAGGAGGGCGACTACGCGATCTCGATCATGAACCGCGGCTTCGACACCCGCATTACCACCGAGTTCGGCGGCCTGCTCAAGGACTCGGCGTGTACGTTTTGCGGACAGTGCATCCAGACGTGCCCGACCGGGGCGCTCGGCGACCTGAAATCGCTCCGCAACAGCGAGCTGCCGGGCGAGACGGAGAAGACTCGCACGATCTGTCCGTATTGCGGCGTGGGGTGCTCCGTCGATGTCATGACGCGGGAGAACGAGATCGTGGGGATCCTGCCCGCCATGGATGGACCGGCGAACAAGGGCGCGCTGTGCGTGAAGGGCCAGTTCGCGTACGACTTCGTCGGGCACCCGGATCGGCTGTCCGAGCCGCTGGTGCGAGGCGAGGACGGGGAACTCCACGAGACGGACTGGGACACCGCGCTCGACCGCGCGGCCGATGGGCTGCGGGCGGTGCTCGACGAGCACGGGAGACACGCGCTCTACGGTGTGGCATCGGGACGGGCGCCGCACGAAGCCGCGTACATGATGCAGAGGCTGATTCGGGCCGCGACGGGGACGAATCAGATCGACAACTGTAGCCGTGCCTGACACGCTCCCACAGTCGCCGGTCTGGCGGCTTCGATCGGTCGGGGCGCGATGTCGAACCCACTCGAGGACATGGAGAAGCCCGATGTGATCTTTTGCATCGGGACGAACATGACGGAGTGCCACCCGGTCGCCGCGACCGGGATCAAGCGTGCGATCGCGAAGGGCGCGAAGCTCATCGTCGCCGATCCGCGGAGGATCGCGCTCGCGGAAATGGCCGACATCCACCTGCCCCTGCGAGTAGGGTCGGACGCCGCGCTTCTACTCGGGATGGCTCACGTGATCGCGCGCGACGGCCTCGCAGACGAAGAATTCATGGCCGCGCGCACGACCGAGCAGGCGGAGTTTCTCGAACACATCGCGGAGTATCCGCCCGAGTGGGCGGAGTCGATCAGCGGCGTCGATGCAAAACTGATCGAGCAAGCCGCGCGGTGGTACGGCGGGGCCGAACGGGGCGCGATCTACTACACCCTGGGCATCACCGAGCACATTTGCGGCGTCGACAACGTCCAGAGCCTGTGCAACCTCGTGCTCATGACTGGAAATATCGGGCGCGAAGGCACGGGGATTAACCCCATGCGAGGCCAGAACAACATCCAGGGCGCCGGAGACTGCGGAGCCCTTCCGAACAACTATCCGGGGTTTCAGTCCGTCACCCATCCCGCCCACCAGGCGAAATTTGCTGCGACATACGGGCGTAAAGTGGATCTCGAGAAGGGGCCGACGAAGGTGCAGGCGCTCGAGATGTGTGGCGATCGCATCCGCGCGATGATCATCGACGGAGAGAACACGGTGGTGACGGATCCGGACCGGACACACTGCGAGCACGCGCTGGGGAGCCTCGATACGCTCGTGGTGATCGACATTTTCCTCACGGAGACCGCGGCCATGGCCGACGTCGTGCTGCCGGCAACGTCCTGGGCCGAGACGGACGGCGTGTGCGCGAACACCGAGCGGGGGGTCCAGCGTCTGCGAAAGGCGGTCGAGCCGCCCGGGCAGGCGCGACCCGACTGGTGGATCATCAACCAGATCGCCCGCCGGATGGGCGTCGAGGGGTTCGAGTTCGAGTCGGCGAAGGAGATCTTCAACGAACTCTGTTCGCTGTCACCGATCTACGCAGGACTGGATTGGGATCGGATCGAGCACGGCGAGTATCAATGGCCGGTTCCCGAGAAGGACCACCCGGGCACTCCGATTCTACACCAGGACGAGTTCATCATCGGGAAGGGGATCTTCCAGCTCATACGCTATCGCGACCCGGCTGAGACGATCGACGCCGATTTCCCGGTCTGGCTCACGACAGGACGGCGGCTCGCATCCTACCATACCCGCACGCAGACGGGACGCTCCTCGGGAATCGACTACTTGTTGTCCGAAGAACGACTCGAGGTGAACCCGACGGATGTCGTAGACTGGGGACTCGAGGACGGCGGCTGGGCGAGGCTATCGAGCCCGCGCGGGTCGGTTGAGGTCAAAGTGGAGGCGACGAACCGGTCGCCGCGCGGGACCGTCTTCGCGTCGTTCAGCTTCAACGATGTGCCCGTGAATTTCCTCACGGGCGGCGGCTACGACCCGATAACCGACACGGCCGAGTTCAAGGTGTGCCCGGTGCGCGTCGAACCGGTCGGAGCACTCGACTAGTGTCGTGTCTCGAGAGTGACGCTAGCACCAATGAAACCACACGATCCACACAGGGGAGGTGAACAGGTGAAACGAGTCGCATTCGGGGCGATCCTGATCGCGTTAGCTGTACCGTCGACGGTTCAGGCACAGAATCTTGAGTTGATTTTCCAGGTCGGGGGAACGCTGGCGAGCTACTCCGGCGACGATATTTCGTCGAGCACCGATGTCGGGTTCGCGGCCGGCGGGAAGGTGCGAATGGGGGGTCCGTTCTACATCGATGGCGGCATTTTCTGGGGCGCGAACGGAGGCACGGTCGAGACCGGAACGGCCTCGGACGCGGTGGGAACGACGGGAATGCGTTTTCCGGTCACGCTCGGGGTACGGGTGATTCGCGCGCGGATCATCGACGTCCGGGTGTACGGTGGCGGAGTGTTCGACGTGATCTCATCCGTGCGCGACAACGACTTCGGCTTCGTGAAAGATGACGTGAAGAGTTCGGTCTTCAGCGGCAAGGTCGGCGCGGGCGTGGACATCGCCATTCTCGCCGTCGATCTCGCATACGAGTTCGGGCTCAGTGACGTCTTCGAGAGTTCGGCGGGACTGGGCGGCGTGAAACGGAACGGTTGGATCGCGGAAGCCGGACTTCGCTTCGGGTTCTGACCTGCCTTCACACAGTGCCTCGCGGCGTGCGGAAGGACGGACGGCTTCTCGAAGTTCTTCAGAACCTCGTCAGTCCGGAACGTACGCCGCGATCTTTCCTTCCACCGCCGACGCCAGGCAGGTATACGGACTGGCCAGGTAGACTTTCCCGGGACCGCTTCGGCCGGGAAAGTTCCGGTTGATCGAGCTGATCGTGACCTGATCTGCGGTCGTCGACACTCCGGGGCCCGCGTTGATGCACGCCCCACATCCGGGTGCCAGCACCTGGAAACCGATCGACCGCAGCAGTTCGTCATAGCCCCGCTCGATGCAGTACGCCTCTACATCGATCGATCCGAACTGGGCATAGGCTTCGACCGAATCGGGAACGCGCTTCCCGGCCGCCACCGCCGTCCGGGCCGCTTCGGCGTACATGTCGAAATCGGTTCGCTTCCCGCCGGTGCAACTCCCGATAAACACCAGATCGAGCGCCACTTCCTCCCCGAGCTCGGAAATCGCGACCCCGTTTCCGGGGTCTCCCGGGGTGGCGACCATCGGCTCGAGCGACGATGCATCGATCTCGATGATCTCCGCGTACTCGGCATCGGGATCGCTGTAGAGGCCCTCGCAGGTCGCCCGGACCTCGGCCGGATCGAGCCCCCGACGCTCCGCGATCCACGCGATGGTCTTCTCGTCCGGAGCGATGATTCCCGTGAAGGCCCCGACCTCGGCGGCCATGTTCGTGAGCGTGACGCGTTCGTCGATGTCGAGCGCTTCCACGCCGGGGCCCGCGTACTCGATGATTCGTGCGATCGCCGCGCCGCTCTTGACCGTCGGGTGGCGCAGGATCTCGAGCATCAGATCCTTCGCGGTCACCCCAGGCCTCAGCTCGCCCGTCACGTGGACCTTGATGGCCTCGGGAACCGAGAGGCGCACATCCTTCGTGGCCCAGGCGTTCACGATCGCCGACGTGCCGACGCCAAACGCAAAACAGCCCAGGGCGCCCGAGTGCGGTGTGTGCGAATCGCTCCCGATGATCAGCTGGCCGGGCAATGCATACCGGTCCTGGAGCATGATGTGGCAGATCCCGTCGCTCCCCACCCGATCCGCCAGTTCGCCGTGCAGCTTCACCCCTTTCGCCGTGGCGAATTCACGCTGCCGATCGTGCAGGGCGTGCGCGGCGTCGAGGAGACCGGCCGCCTTGCGCTCCTCGGTGATCACCTCGTCGAGAAACGCCAGGTGATCGCGGAAGAAGAGGATGGTATCGGGGTCGTTCAACCCGGAGTCGCCGGCGAAGTCTTCCCAGAACGTCGACGCCATCGGCGTGACGTACTCGTGGCTGAACCGAAGATCGGTGCGCAAGAAGCCGGCATCTCCCGCCCGGACTGACGGAACCCCGAATTCCTCTTTCGCGGCGTCGACGATCCAGTGACGCGCGAGGATCTTCTCGGAGATGCTCTGGGGCCGACCGCCATCGGGCTGGAGACCCGGAACTGTCACCAGACCCTTCAGACGCGCGACCGCGTACTCGAGCAACCCGCCGTATTCGATGATATCGCGCTGGATCTGTCCGTCATCCCCGATAAACGACTCGAGGGGGATCTCCTCGCCTCGCTGAATCTTGTCGATCAGCGAAAAGTCGGTCGACGTCAGCACCCCGATGTTCGCGCAGTTCTCCCCGTAGATCCGCTCGATGTTCTCCGCGATCACGACGCGGATACCCGCCGCGCGCTCCGCAAAGGGCGACGCTTCGCGACTCGAGCCCTTCCCCCGTCGCTTGCCGGAGACGGAGCACACAAAGCCGCCGTTCTTCACGTCGTAGCGGCCGACCGGGTGCTCCCCGTCGCACAGCAGCCCCACGTACGGGTACTCGCCGAGCTTCTCGTCGAAGTGATAGCAGACCCAGCCCGGCGTGATCTCGTCCGTCGAGATGTCGTCGCGCAGCGGGATCGACGGATCCCAGTCGAGATCCTCTCCGGCCAGCTGTCTCCGGATCAGCTCCGGGTCTTCGGTCAGGAAGAGGACGCGTCCGTGCAGGCGTACCGTGGACGGGCGCTTCCGCACTTCCTGTTCGAGTAGATGTTCGAGCATTTGCCTCGTTTCCGGTCGGCGACGCAAGGAGATTCGTAAAGGGTGTTGGAGAAGTACGCAAATGATATTGGGCGGGGGTTGCCGCGTCGATGGGCGAGGGGTCGAAGGGGTTCTAGCTCGGCCAGAAGATCGGGATAAAGATGACGGCCGTTATGAGCAGAAGCAGGTTGAGCAGACCTCCCACCCGAGCGAAGTCGCTGAACCGGTATCCGCCCGGCGAGTAGATCATCACGTTCGTCTGATATCCGAACGGCGTGATGAACGAGGCCGAGGCCCCGAACATCACCGCGACCAGAAGGGCGTACGGGTTCATCCCCGCGTCCGTCGCCGTGATGATCGCGACGGGGGTGAGCATGACCGCGGTCGCGGCGTTCGAGACGACGGCGGTCAGCAGCGCGGTGAAGATGTAGAAGGCCGTAATCATCCCGGTCGGCCCCCACGATCCGGTCAGGTCGACGAGTCCGCCTGCCATGAGCGCAGCGGCCCCCGTCTTGTCGAGCGCCAGGCCGAGCGGGATGAGACCGGCCAGCAAAAAGATGACGACCCAATCGAGTTCCGAGTAGATCTCATCGAGCCGCACGCATCCCGAGAAGACCATGATGGCCACGCCCGCCAGCGCCGCCGATATCACCGGCATGATGCCGGTGCCCGCCGCCAGCACCACGGCGCCCATGATCAACACGGCGACCCGCGCCCGCGGCCGATCGTCCGGAGGTCCTTCCACCTCGCCCATCGGGATGAACCCCGGCTCTTCGGCCAGGAGGTCGAGCGCATCGCCGGGCCCGTGGACGAGCAGGAGGTCGCCCACCCGGAACCGGATGTCGGCGAGACGTCCATGGACCGTCACGCCGTGGTGCTGAACGGCGAGCACCGTCGCGTCGTATCGCTGCGCGAACCGCTCATCGCGGAGCGTCCGGCCCGCGAGCGAAGATCCCGGCGCAACCATGACCTCGACCAGCCGTCCGCCTTCGGTCGAGAGATTCAGCTCCCGCCGCGTGCGCTCGGTCGGTGTCGCCAGGCGCTGCTGACGTGCGATCGCCAGCAAGCGATCCGCGGCACCCTGCACATAGAGGATGTCGCCGGGCTGGATATGGCGGCGGGCGCCGGGAGCGGGGATGTCGCGGTCCCCCCGCTCGATACCGAGAACCGTTACCCCGTACCGTTCCCCCCACCCGAGATCGCCAAGCGTGCGCCCGATACTCGGAGAATTATCGTTGACTTCGAGTTCGGTCAGGAAGCGGCGCACGTCGTACTTCCCCGAGAGATCGGGCGGCTGCGTCCGGCGGGGAATAAGTCGTCGGCCGATCGTGAAGAGATAGGCGAATCCGACCGCGAGATAGATGAGGCCGAGGGGAGCAATCGAAAACATCGAGAGGGCGTTGAACCCGCGATCCACGGCCATCCCGTGTACAATCAAATTCGTCGAGGTTCCAATCAGCGTCACGGTTCCCCCCAGGATCGCGACGAAGGAGAGCGGCATCAGGTAGGCGGACGCGGGCTCATCGGCCTGCTCGGCCAACGACATGAAAACGGGGAGAAACACGACGACGACGGCCGTGTTGTTGAGGAACGGCGACAGGAGGGCGACGATGACACAGAGGATGAACAGCCGCAGACCCGGACCGCCGAGCGGTGCAGTCCGCGCCCACCGTCCGATCTCCGACACAGCCCCCGTCTTTCGGAGCCCCATCCCCAGAACGAGCATGGCGGCCACCGTGACGGTCGCCGGACTGCTGAGCCCCGAGATCGACTCCTGGGGGGTCAACACTCCGCTCAGAAGCAGGGCGACGGGGATGAACAGACCGACCTGATCGAGCGGCAACCGCTCGCTGGCGAATAGAATCAGTACGATCACGGCCAGGCCGAACACCAGAAGCATGTCGAGTGTCATGAGCAAATCTTCGAGGTCCTCGGGGCCGGGCGCCAGTCGGGGCGATGGCGAACATGGGCCGATCCTCATCGCCGGGGGGACGGGATTCATCGGGTCGGCCGTCGCGCGTCGCCTCGAAGGCCGGCGACGGATCGCCGTCATGACGCGTGACCGCGAGCGGGCGCGAAGCCGACCCGGCGGCGGTGCCGCCGAGTTTCGCGTCGGCGATGTGACGAGACCCGAGACGCTGGCGGCGGCGCTGGAGGGCATCGACACGGTCGTGCAGTGCGTTCAGTTCCCGGGGTTCCCGGTCGAGGCACCATCGCTGGGGCGAACGTTCATGGACGTCGACGCCCGGGGGACCGAGACGATGGTGATCGCGTCGCGCCAGGCGGGGGTGAGGAAATTCGTCTACCTCTCGGGCGTCGGGGCCGATGCCTCATCGGATCGTCCCTGGTTTCGCGCGAAAGGCCTCGCCGAAGCGGCCGTCGCAGGCTCGAGTCTGAGCTACGCGATCGTTCGCCCCTCCTGGACCTACGGGCCCGGTGATTCGAGCCTGAACAAATTCGTCAAGATCATCCGGCGCGTCCCCTTCGTGTTTCCACAACTCGGGTCGGGGACCCAGCGCATCAACCCGGTCTTCGTCGACGACGTTGCGCGGCTTGTCGCGGATGTCGTGGAGGGCGACGCCGCCGAACGCGCCACGATCGAGATCGGCGGGCGAGACGTGATGACGATCGACGAGATCATACGCTCCACGATGAGCGTCCTGGGCCATGTGAAGCCCATCGCGCACGTACCGTCGGGGCTGGCGGCTGGCGCCGCCGCATGTCTCGAACTCCTCCCCGGTCAACTTCTGTCGCGTGGAGCCATCGACTTCATCACGCAATCCGCCATCGCGAACCTCGTCGACCTGGACGAGAGGTTCCCGAGGTTCGAGCTCGCCGGCTTCGAAGCGGCGATCGGGAGCTACATGCGGCGTTCCGAAGCCCCCCGGAGGGCCTCTTCCTCGCCGTAGGCCACCGTGGCCATCCGACCGCAACGGTGATGCGGTGGTTCCGCAGTGCTTCGTCCGTCGGCTCGCCACCTTGCTTTTCTTCGACATCGGGCCCAACATGCCCTGTCGTGTGTCTTGAAAAGGCAGCGGACGGAATCCCCGTTCGGTGTTGCACTTGCACGTTATGGTTTTTTTAGTTTAGCTTTGTCCGGCTCTGCAACCGCGTGTCCGGCGCTGGTATGATGTGTGCTGGTGGTGCGGATCAGAACGCCTTGGTAGACCGCGTGTTGCCCGCGGTCCGAAATAGGGATACCCAGGAGGTAGCAATGAAGGTGGGTTACAAGAAGCTGGGGTTGGTACTCGGGGCGGTGGTGGCGCTTGCTATTATGCCCGCCAGGGCTGACGCGCAGATGGTGCGTTACTCGCCGATTTTCTGGTCCATCGATGGTGGGGCCGGGATCGCGATCCCCCTGGGCGACCTCTCGGACAATGCGAGTTCGGGCGCCACGTTCGCGCTGGGCGCGTCTTACTTCCTCAATCCGCGGTTCGCGTTGCGGGTCGATGGTGGACTGAGCCTCATGGGCAAGTCCGATGCGGCCACGGCAGATCCAGATCTCCAGATCTGGAATTTCTTGGGCGGCTTCGAGTACTTCATTGCCGACCCGACGGGGAGTCTGCTGTTCTCGTTCGATCTAGGCGCGGGAGGGGCAACCTTCGACACTGGCGTGTTCACGGTCAACGACTTCCCGACGGTCGGCGCGACCACCTCGGGGAATTTCTCGAAGACGGTGTTCGCCGCGCAGGGCGGCCTGAAGCTCGGGTACAATTTCGCTCGCCATGCGCAGACCGGCGTTCCGATGGCGACCATCTACATCAATGGAGACTTCCACTTGATGTTCCTGGACGAGAGCGACACCGCGTTGTTCGCTAGCTACAACAACGCGAGTCCGTTCGGAACCGTGTTCTTGATTCCGGTCACCGCCGGGATCCGTATCAACATTCCGTAGGCTGCGAAAACTCAGCACCGGAATAGCGATCGCGATTGGGAGGGGCGTCTCGTGCGTCTCTCCCGTTTTCGCCTCGGCCGCAATCGAGTGTGAGGGAACGGCCGGGGTCGACATCGGGGCCCGAGAGAGAGAGACCGGCATAACCGGGACTCTACATGGGGCTCGAAACGACGCGGCGGCTGCGGCCGGCGCAACGGAACACAAACAGGATGCTCAGGGGTTGTCCCGCCCCTTGTCGAACCGAGAAGGAGAGGCCTGATGGGTAAGACCAGAGTCTGGACGCTTGGGGTGGTGGCGTTCGTCGCTGCCACAGCTACGGGGTGCACGCACCTCGTCCACGAGCACGAGATCACCGGCATGATGGATCCGGTGAACGCCCAGCTCGCCGACCACGAAGGTCGGATTACGACGAACGAATCGGACATCGGCGGTCTACAGAACGACGTGGCCGAGCTTCGTCGTCGCATGGACCAGCTCGCGAACGACTTCGGCGCGCACGTAAGCGACGAAGACCTGCATTGCGGGTGCGGCCTGGCGGTTTCGCTGCCGGTCCACTTCGACTTCAATAGCGACGCGGTTCGGGCGGTGGATCAGCCGATCCTCGACGCATTCGCGTCCGCTGTCATGGGCGCGTATCCGAACGCCACGCTGACGGTGGAAGGTTCGACCGACTCGTTCGGGTCGGTCTCCGGCAACATGGCGCTATCGACTCGTCGCGCCGAGCACGTCAGGGAGTATCTGGTTGGCGCCGGAATGAATGGCGACAACATCACCGCCGTAGGTCTTGGCCTGACGCGTCTGGTCAACAGCGATGACGGTTCGTCGAATCCGCAGAGCGGTATCGAGAACCGGCGCGTGACCTTCGTCCTCGAGTGGGCGGGGCCGGGCTCGACCAACTAAGCGGCATGTAGCACACCAGGCCTCAGTACTCGGTCCGATGGATAGGGGCTCCCGGAGTAACGCGGGGGCCCCTTTTCCTTGTCCGCGGTGCAAGCGGGTGGCGGTGCGGAGAGAGGCGATCGAGGTGTACACGTGAGCGATGGAACCGCGGACACCGCCGGGTACCGGGCGCTGCTGGAGGGATTCGCTCTCCGCGAGGAGCCTCGTGTCCTTTTTCACGTATTCGGACCCGGCGCCAGGCGGGTCGTCAACGGCCTCGTCACCAATTCCGTCGAGGGTGTGGGTGAGGGCCGTGGGGTCTACGCGTTCGCATTGACGGCGAAGGGCCGTCCGATCGCGGAGATGAGGATTCTCCCGCCTCCACCACCCGGGCATGGATCGATGGTGAGCGGGGATCGCGACCCCGAGACGACCGAGGAGCGGTTCTGGATCGACATCCCGGCGAGTGCAGCAGATGGCTTCCACGATCTACTCAAGCGGTCGGTACCGCCGATCCTGGCACGTGTCGAGGTCGCCAACGTCCGCAGACTCTCCCTGCTGGGTCCTCTCGCCTTCCAGCGGGCACCGAGCGTCCTGGAAGCCGCCGGGTTCGAGTGGGGACAGGTCGCCGGTGGGGATGGGCTCGCGAGGCCGCTCGACACCCTGCCGCTTCGCCGCGGATCCGACGTGGTGGGCCTGCTGGTGCGGAGAGAGCCCGTCGAGCTGGACGGCATCGACGTGTACCTCGCCAGCGAGCTGGCCGGGGAACTCGAACGCCCGATCACGAGCGCCGTCGTCGAGGCGGGCGGGGCGGCGTGCACGGCCGGAGACTGGGACGTGCGGCGGATCGAGGAGGGTCTGCCCGTCTTCGGGAGCGAGATCACGCTCGACAACCTCCCCCAGGAGACGGGCCAGACCGAGCGAGCCGTGAGCTTCGACAAGGGGTGCTACACCGGTCAGGAGGTGGTGGCTCGCCTCCACTATCGCGGACACGTCAACCGCGAGCTACGCGGCCTGCGCGGGGACGCCAACGGGGCAGGCCTGAACCCCGGGGCTGAACTCTACTCCGCAGGCCGAGTCGTGGGCGCGGCGACCAGCGTCGTCGAATCGCCACGGTTCGGCCGGATCGGTCTGGGTTATGTCCGAACGTCGATCGAGCCGGGTACTCGGGTTTTCCTGTCCGACAGCGACCCCACGGGGATCGAGGTCATCGCGTTACCCTTTACCGCAACGTAAAGGGCTTCACGCGATACGTTGCTACGCCCCGGATACCGAGGTATTCTCCCCGCATGTCAGACCGGGGAATCACGCGGGGCGAACTCGCCGACATGTTTCGCTGCCTGGTGCTCACGAGGGCGCTGGAGGAGCGGCTCGAGCGCCTTCTCAAGCAGGGCGAAGTGGTGGGAGGGCTGTCCCGCAGCCTGGGCCAGGAGGCGACGGCCGTGGGGACGGCGGCGGCCCTCGGTGAGGGAGACTGGCTCTCCCCCTCGGTTCGGGACCTCGGCGCGGTACTCGTTCGCGGACTGCCGGCAGTCGACGTGTTGATGCAGTACGCGGCCCGGTCCGGGGGCCCGTGTGCCGGCAAGGACAACACGAACCACTACACCCTCCTCGAACGCGGCATCCTCGGACCGATCAGCCCGCTCGGCACCCAACTGTGCGTCCTCAACGGTGTGGCGCTCACGTTTCGTACGTCCGGATCCGACCGTGTCTGTATGACGTATCAGGGCGAAGGCGCCACGCGTGCGGGCGCGTCGCACGAGGGATTCGCGTTCGCGGCCGCCCTCGCGCTCCCGATCGTGATCGTCATCGAACACAATCACTGGGCGTTCTCGACGCCCTCGACCAGGGTCGCGGCGGTCACCGAGTGGGCCGACGTTCCAAAGGCCTACGGCATTCCCGCGATCAGCGTCGACGGCAATGACGTACTGGCCTGTCGAGACGCCGCACTCGAGGCGGTCGCGCGCGCGCGCCGCGGCGGCGGACCCACGGCGATCGTCGCCGAAACGTATCGAATGCTCGGTCACGCTCAGGACGATGCGCAGGAGTACGTGCCCGCAGCGGAGTTGCAACGCTGGCGCGCCCGCGACCCGATCGTTCGCTATGAACGCTACCTCCTCGAGCAGGGCCTCGTCACGTCGGATGAGCTGCACACGATTCGTCACGAGATCGATCTGGAGCTCGAAGAGGCCGTCGGGCACGCCATCGGCGACCCGCTTCCCGCCGGGGGAGATGCCCGGACCCGCGTCTACGCGGCCCCCGAACCAGACGCCACTCCGTGGACCCGCCGACTCGACGTTGCCGGCCCGGGTGAGGCGGTCGCGCTGCGATGACGACGACGTATCTGGAGGCAATTCGTGGGGCGATGCTCGCCGAGATGAGGACCGATCCGTCGGTTTTTGTCATGGGCGAGGACGTCGGCGCATACGGAGGCGCGTTCAAGATCACCGAGGGCTTCCTCGACGAGTTCGGCCCGGGACGCGTGATCGACACGCCGATCAGCGAGGCGGCGATCGTCGGCGCGGCGATCGGCGCAGCGCACATGGGGATGAAACCGATCTGCGAGATGCAGTTCATCGATTTCATCGCTCCGGCATTCGACATCATCGTGAACTTCGCCGCGAAGGTCCGCTATCGCACCGGGGTGGGTGCCGGTCTCGTGATTCGGGGGCCGTGCGGCGGCGGAGCCCGGGCGGGCCCGTTTCACTCCCAGAACGTCGAATCCTACTTCGCGAACGTCGCGGGGCTGAAGATGGTGGCCCCGGCGACGGCGTACGACGCGATGGGTCTGCTCAGATCGGCGATCCAGGACCCCGACCCGGTGCTGTACTTCGAGCACAAGTATCTCTACCGGAGGATCAAGGAAGATCTTCCGGAGGGAGATATCGTGGTCCCGCTCGGATCGGCCCGCACACACCGCGAGGGCGACGCGCTGACGCTCGTCACGTACGGCGCGATGGTGTACAAGGCGGAGGAAGCCGCCGGCCGGGTATCCGCGGAAGACGGGGCCGAAGTCGAGATCATCGACCTGCGTACGCTCAGGCCGCTCGATATCGACGCCATCGTCGAGAGCGTGAAGAAGACCGGACGGCTACTGATCGTTCATGAGGCTGCCCGGTTCGGGGGCTTCGCGGGAGAAATCACGGCGCAGGTGTGCGAGGAGGCCTTCGAATGGCTCGACGCACCGATCCGACGGGTCACGGCGATCGATACGCCGGTCCCGTATTCGCCGCCGTTGGAAGACTACTATCTACCGCAGACCGAAGACATCGTAACGGCGGCCCGTTGGCTGCTGGCATATTGAAGAGACGGTAAGCTGGCCGGCGGCGCGCACAGGCTACCCGCCAGGAACGAGAGGAATATCCGGAAATGTCGAAAATCGATGTCATCATGCCGCAGATGGGCGAGTCCATCGTTGAGGGAACGCTGACAAAGTGGATCAAGTCGGTGGGCGACCCGGTGGATCGCGATGAAGATCTGTTCGAGATCTCGACAGACAAGGTCGATGCCGACATCCCGTCGCCGTCGGCCGGCGTCCTGGCCGAAATCCTGGTGCAGGAAGGCGAGACGGTCGAGGTGAACACGATCGTCGCGCGGATCGAGACCGACGCGAACGCCACTGTCACCGCGGCACCGGCTGCCCCGGCACCCGAGGCGACTCCGGTCGCCGAGGCAGCTCCGGCGGCCGTCCCGGCGGCGGTACCGCCGACCGCACCGACCGCGCCCCCGGCGGCGGCCGGGTCCGATCCGGGCGAAGCGGCCCAGACCCGGGAGGAGCGGATCAAGACTCGCTCGACACCGCTCGTGCGAAAGATCGCCGCCGATCACGAAGTGGACATCGGTCAGGTTGCCGGCAGCGGGGCGGGCGGCCGGGTCACCCGCGACGACATTCTCGCCTACATCGAGAGCGGGGCCGCGGTGGCGGCGCCCGTGGCGGCCGAAACGACCGCGACCGTGGCGGCCGAGACGACCGCGACCGTACCGACACCGACGGCGCCGACCGTACCGGCTGCGCCTCCGGCGCCGGCCCCGGCATCACCGGCCGAGGCGACACCTGCCCCGGCCGCTCCGAACGTGATTCGCGTGCCCATTCACGGGGCGACGCTCGAGATCAAGCTGGGTCAGGTCCCGATCCGCGAGAACGACCGCGTCGAGGAGATGAGCCGCGTCCGGCTGCGGACGATGGAGCACATGCTGATGTCGAAGCGTGTCTCGGCGCACGTAACGTCTGTGAGCGAGATCGACTTCGAGCGCATCGTGCAGATCCGCAGAAAACTGAAGAGCAAGTACCTCGACCAGGGCGTGAAGCTGACGTACGGCCCGTTCGTATACCGTGCCGTAATCGAGGCACTTCGTGACTATCCCATCGTGAACGCATCGGTGGACGGTACCCGTATCGTCTACCACTCGAACATCAACCTCGGGATCGCCGTCGCCGTCAACGACGGGACCGAGCTGATCGTTCCGGTGCTGAAGGATGCCGACCGGATGAGCCTGGTCGGACTCGCCCAGGGGGCCAACGATCTGGCCGAGAAGGCGCGGAACAAGGCCCTTGGTTTCGATGATATTCAGGGTGGCACCTTCACCATCACGAACGTCGGGGTTTTCGGAAACCTCTTCGGGACCCCTATCATCAACCAGCCGCAGGTCGCGATTCTCGGGACGGGCGTGATCGAGAAGCGGCCGGTGGTCGTTCAGGACTCGCTCGGCAACGATGTGATCGCGATCCGGCACAGAGCATACTTCGGGCTTTCGTACGACCACCGCGTGGTCGACGGCGCGATGGCGGCGTTCTTCCTGAACAAGGTTCAGGAGTACCTCGAGAACTTCCCGGAGGAGGGTTGAGGAGCCAGGTGAGCGCACGACACGACCAGGGACAGGGACGGGAGGCCGGATAGAGGTGGCTGCGTCAGAAACGCCCGTAGGATCGGGCGAGCCGTCGTTCGACGATTTCGTCAAGGACGAGCTCCAACCGGATTTCCGCGTCGTCCGTACGCTCGGGAAGGGCTCTGTGGCGAACGTGTATCTCGCGAAGGATGTCGCTCTCGATCAGTTGCGAGCGATCAAGGTGTTGGTTCCGTCAAAGGCCCTCGACGAGACGACACGGAAGCGGTTCGCGCGCGAGGCGAGATCGGTCGCGCGGATCAATCACACGAACGTCACGAACGTCTTCCGGGTGGGCGAACTTTCCGACGAGACGCCGTTTCTCGTGATGGAGTACGTGGACGGCCGGAACCTCGAAGATATCATCGAGGGCGGCGGACCCCTCCAGGAAGACGAGGCGCGCGACGTGATCCGGCAGCTGGCCGAGGGGCTCGCCGCCGCTCACGCGCAGGGGATCATCCACCGGGACCTGAAGCCCGCCAACATCCTGCGGGAAAGCACCTCCGGTAGCGTCCGGCTCACGGACTTCGGCGTTGCCGCGGTGCGGGACGCCGCAGGCAGCGACACGACGCGTCTCACCATGCAGGGCCAGATCCTCGGTGAGGTGGAATACGTCGCTCCGGAGCACCTGATGAGTGAGGAGCTCACCGAACTCGCCGACGTGTATTCGCTCGGCGTGGTCGGGTACAAGATTCTCACCGGCAAAACCCCTTACCCGAACGCGAAGAACGCGCAGATCATCTCCGAGAAGCTCCGATCGCCGCCGACACCGCTCGCCGAGTTGCTCCCCGGGGTCGATCCCGACCTGGCATCCCTGCTCGAGCAGTGTCTGGCGAAGAAGCCCGAGCACAGGCCGACTGCCGCCACGGTGGCGAGTCGCCTGCGGTTGGAAGAGGCGGGGGCCTCCGCCGGATCGGCCTCGCCTCCGGAGCCGAAGACACCGGTCGAAATCTTTCTCGACGAACTCAAGCGACGACGGGTGTATCGGGTAGCCGTCGGCTATCTCGCCTTTCTGATCGCCGCGATGAGCGTGCTCGATGATGCCCTCACTCCGCTCGGCCTGTCGGAGGCCGGGCAGCAGTTGGCGATCGTAATCGTGCTCGCCGGCTTCCCGCTCACACTTGTTTTGACGTGGATCTTCGACGTGCGGAGCGGTCGGATCGAGCGCACCGTGGAAAGCACCGTGGAGGGGGGTCCACGCCTCAGCCGCGTACTGCCGATCATCGCGCTCGTCGTGAGCCTGGTGCTGGCCGCCCTCGGGGTCTGGTGGGTTCTCGGGTCCCGCTCCTGAGCAGCCACCTTGACCATCTCCTGCGCGTCCGGTAGGGTGGCGCGACTGATCGTCGACAGGGTGCGGATGATCTGCCCTCGTGACGACGGACCTTCGACGACGAGAGACCATGGAAAGCTCGGCCGCGATTCATGAACGCGGGTTCGGAAAGACGCTCAGACGCGACCGATGGTGGGTTCCGCCACTCAGTGTCGCCGTCGGCCTGAGCCTCTTCGGGGCCTACGCCACCTGGGCGATCCTCCAGGGAAACCACTACTTCGTCGAGCCCTATCTGTCTCCGTTCTACTCGCCGTGCATCACGGCCAGTTGCCCGGAGGAGATTCGCCTGTTGGGCATCGGCTGGTGGCCGTTCTCGCCGGCAATCTTGATGATGGGGGTCATCCTCGGGTTCCGTGGCACCTGTTACTACTACCGGAAAGCGTACTACCGGGCCTTCTTCATGGATCCGCCCGCCTGCGCCGTCGGTGAGCCGTGGGGTGAGGGCTACAAGGGCGAGACCGTATTCCCGATGGTGGTCCAGAATCTCCATCGGTACTTCATGTACGCATCCATAGTCGTCTTGCTCTTTCTGGCATACGACACGGTCAAGGCGTTTTTCCCGCACGGGCAGTTCGGTTTGGGGGTCGGCGCGATCGTCCTCAGCGTCAATCTGTTTCTGTTGTCGGGCTATCTCTTCGGGTGTCACTCGTTGCGGCACATCATCGGCGGAAATACCGATTGTTATTCCTGCGCTTTCGCGGGCAAGGCCCGACACGGCGCCTGGAAGCGGGCGAGCTGGTTCAACAAGCGGCACATGAACTTCGCCTGGTTTAGCCTCGGGTTCGTCTGTTTCACCGACCTGTATATCCGTCTCGTGGCGATGGGCACGATCACGGATTTCCGTCTTTTTTGAGAGGGTAGAGGATGGACATTCGGGAACGGTACGACCACGACGTACTCGTGATCGGCGCCGGCGGCGCGGGCCTGAGGGCGTCGATCGCCGCGCTGGACGAAGGGCTCTCGGTCGGGCTCGTCTGCAAGTCTCTCCTCGGCAAGGCGCACACGGTGATGGCCGAAGGCGGGATTGCGGCCGCGCTCGGCGTCGTGCGCGACGAGGACAACTGGCGCGTGCATTTCCGCGACACGATGCGGGGCGGCAAGGGCCTCAACGATTACCGGATGGCTCAGATCCACGCCCGCGAGGCCCCGGACCGCGTTCGGGAAATGGAGGCGTGGGGCGCGTTGTTCGACCGGACGGAAGACGGCCGAATGAATCAGCGCCCCTTCGGAGGCCACACGTACGCCAGGCTGGCTCATGTGGGCGATCGGACGGGGCTCGAGCTCATCCGCACACTTCAGGACCACGCCGTTCACCAGGGCGTGGACACCTACATGGAATGCACGATCGTCAAACTGTTCGCGGTGAACGGCCGCGTGGCGGGCGCCCTCGGCTACTGGCGGCCCACCGGTGAGTTCGTGCTGTTCCGCGCAAAGTCGATCGTGCTCGCTACCGGCGGAATCGGGAAGGGCTGGAAGGTCACCAGCAACTCCTGGGAGTACACGGGCGACGGCATGGCCATGGCCTACGAGCTGGGCGCGGAGCTTCTCGGGCTGGAGTTCGTGCAGTTCCACCCCACCGGCATGGTGTGGCCCCCCAGCGTTCGCGGCACGCTGGTCACAGAGGGGGTGCGCGGCGAAGGCGGCATCCTGACGAACAGTGACGGCGAGCGGTTCATGTTCCGGTATGTCCCCGACATGTTCCAGGGCGATTACGCGGAAAGCGAAGAAGAGGCCGATCGCTGGGTCGAAGGCGACCGGATCAACAATCGACGCCCCCCGGAGCTTCTCACGCGAGACGTCGTCGCGAAGGCGATCACCGCTGAGGTGGAAGCCGGGCGAGGCACCCCGCACGGTGGGGCGTTCCTGGACATCGCGACAAAACGCAGCCCCGAGTACATCAAGAAGAAACTCCCCAGCATGTACCACCAGTTCAAGGAGCTCGCCGAGGTCGACATCACGGTGGAGCCAATGGAGGTCGGCCCGACGACCCACTACATCATGGGCGGTGTGAAGGTCGAGCCCGAAACCGCCGAGACCGCGGTCGCGGGGCTATACGCCGCGGGGGAGGTGGCAGCGGGGTTGCACGGCGGAAATCGGCTCGGTGGAAACTCGCTTTCCGACCTCGTCGTGTTCGGGAGACGAGCCGGCGAGGCCGCGGCTCGGTCCGCGAGCACGACCGAACTGGCGGAGATCCCCGACGCCGATCTCGAGACCGCGATCCAGGAGGCCCTGGCGCCGTTTCAGAGACAGGGCGGGCACAACCCGTTCGTGGTGCAGGAGGAGCTCCAGCAGGTGATGCAGGAGAAAGTGGGAATCGCACGGACGGCCGAGGGTCTGCGAGCCGCGATCGAGGACATTCGGGCACTGCGCGGCTCGTTACGGGCCTGCTCGATATCCGGTGATCGCGCGTACAACCCCGGCTGGAACACCTGGCTCGACCTGCATTCCCTGCTCCTCGTTTCGGAAGCCGTCGCGCTGTCGGCGCTGGGGCGCGAGGAGACCCGCGGGGCCCACACGCGAATCGACTTTCCCGAGACAGACCCCGAGCAGTCGAAGCACAACACGCTGGTGGTCGAAGAGGACGGACGGATGGTGGCGAAGAAGGACCCCCTTCCGGTGGCGCCCGACGACCTCCAGGCCCTGATCAAGGAAGGGGTGTAGCCCGTGGCTCAGCAAACCTTCGAGGTGTACCGCGGGAAGGGCACCGACGGGAAGCTCGAGAGCTACGACGTCGAGGTGGACACCGGGATGGTCGTGCTCGATGCGATCTTCCAGATTCAGGCCACGGAGGCCCCGGATCTCGCCGTCCGCTGGAACTGCAAGGCGGGGAAGTGTGGCTCGTGCGGCTGCGAAATCAACGGCCGTCCCAAGCTCGCCTGCATGACCCGCATCTCCGACTACGACCCCGGCGAGACCATCACCGTTACGCCCATGAAGGCGTTCCCGGTGATCAAAGACCTCGTCTCCGACGTCTCGAGCAACTATCGCGCGAACAAGATGATCCCCCGATTCCAGCCACGGCCGAAGGACGCCGAGGACGGCTGGCGGATGTACCAGTACGAGGTTGACAGGGCGCAGGAAATGCGGAAGTGCATCGAGTGTTTCCTGTGCCAGGACGTCTGCCACGTGCTACGATCGCACGGGAAGCACGAGGTCTTCGTGGGGCCGGCCTTTCTGGTGCGGACGGCCGCGTTCAGCATGAATCCCATCGACACGGTCGACCGAACCGAGTTCCTCAAGGACACGGCGGGGATCGGCTACTGCAACATCACGAAATGCTGTACGGAGGTTTGCCCGGAGCACATCACGATCACCGACAACGCGATCATTCCTCTCAAGGAACGTGTCGTGGATCGGTACTACGACCCCATCAAGGCGCTGGTGCGTCTGGTTCGTCGGGGCGCGAAGAGCGGCTGAAGTCCTCCAGGTTCACCACCGACATACCCGCGATGCGGCGCAGACCCGAATCCGTTGTGAGAAAAACGTCGGCTCGCCCGACCAGGGCCGTCGCGACCTGAAGAGCCCTCTCCGGACGTCCCCCCAGTTGCGCGCGTACCTCGGCCGCCTGCACGGCGATGTCGGGCGATGTGGGCACCAATGCGAGGCCGGCGTGAACCATGAGGTCGCGCGCCAGAGCCGCGGCCCGGCGCGGTTCCCCCCGGCGATACAGTTCGGCAAGCACCTGGTACAGGGTCACGACGGACGTCTGCCCCCGGATTCGGCCTTCGCGCATGCCGGAAATGACCTCGCGAGTCAGCGCCACCGTCCGCGGGTTGCCCACGAGGTGGAGGGCGAAAATCCGCGCATCGATATGCACCAGGTGCGCCTGCGCCAGACGCTGCGAGATCGAGGTCACGCGTCTCGTAGTTCTTCCCAGAGACCGCCGGAAGACGTGACGTCGCGAAGACTCCCCTCGAGCCGGTCCTCCAGATCCACCGCCTGCTTTTCCATCTCGATGGTGTCGCCGTCGCGGACGGTTACGACGAGGCGGTCTCCGGCTTCGAGGCCGAGCGCGTCACGGGCGACCTTTGGCACCACGATCTGGTTCTTGCTGCTCATCTTGACCGAGACGGCCATGGGGCCTCCGGGAGTGCGGGACTCCCGTCGAACATAGGCTTTACGAGACCCCTTTACAACGAGGCGCCTGTGGCGTCCGTAACGCGACCCGCCGTACTTCTTCAACACCCTTCTAGGCGGCCAGGATCCACGCCACGTAGGTCACGTATGCGGTGAGCAGGAACGCGCCCTCCCATCTCCCCACGCGTTCCTTGGACAGGGCCAGCGGGATGAGGAGAATCGAGAAAATGAGGGCGGGCAGGACCTGCTGCACCACGATCGCGGAGGAGAGCTGTAGCGGCCCGAGGATCGAGGCGGTCCCGAGAACCAGCCCCAGATTGAAGACGTTCGATCCGATCACGTTCCCGATGGCGATGTCACCCATGCCCCGCAGCGCGGCCGCCACGGTGGACGCGAGCTCCGGGAGGGACGTGCCTATGGCGATCATCGTCGCCGCGATTACGGCGTCGGGCACGTTGAAGGTCTCTGCCAGGCTCAACGCGGACTGAATCAGCCAGTGGGCGCCAACGAGAAGGAGGGGTAGCCCGACGCCGATCTGCAGGATGGCCCATGGCGTTCCGGTTCGGCAGCGAATGGACTGCCACAACCCGAGGTCGGGCTCCGCCGGGTCCGGCACCGGTGGCCGCCGGGGCAGGCCACCAGCTGGATCCTCGTCGCTCAGGGTGTCGTCACCCGCCTCGGGGTCGCCGTCCGCTAATTCCGCCTCGACCTCACGTGCCATCTCATCGAGCCCACCACCGCCCCACTTCAGCAGAAACAGCAGGTAGAGTGTGAAGGACGTGAGCAGGAGCAGGCCGTCGGACGTCCCCAGACTCCCGTCCAGCGAGAGGATCATCACGAGCGTCAGAACCATGATGACCAGGGGCGTCTCGCGGACGAGCAGGCTCCGATGAACGATGATGGGCTTCAGGAGAGCGCCAATGCCAACGATGAGGCCGACGTTCGCGACCGTAGAGCCCATCACGTTTCCGACCGCGACATCGGGCTCGCCCGCGAGGGCCGCGGACCCGCTGACGACGAGCTCGGGGGCCGATGTTCCGAAGGCCACGACCGTCAGGCCCACGACGAGGTGGCTCACGCCGAGTTGCGAAGCCAGCTTCGAGGCCCCTCGCACCAGCCAGTCCGCACCAATCGTCAGGGCGGTGATACCGACTGCGAACGAGAGGATGTCGCCGATCAACGGCAGGCTCCGGATGCGCTCGGCGGCAGTACTGTTCGTTCAGTTATACGCTGTTCAGATTGTTGAACGCCCCTCGGCGAGCCCTGTTCTCCGGCGGTTTCCTTCAGAAACCGCCGCGCGACCGGGGAACCGGCGACGTCCACGTAATGACCGACGCGACCGAAGGCGCGGTGGCGCGCGAGACCTATTTCCGGGCCGCTGCGGCCAGACCCGGGTTCCGGTCCTCGACGTCGTCCTGGGCGAGCGCCCTGGAAACGTCCGACGAGCCACTGCTCGCGGTGGCATCCGACCCCATTTGAAGACGACCCTCGACCTGCCCGCCTTCATCGAGCTTGACCCGCCGGCTTCGGATGTCGCCCTTGACCTTGCAGGTCTCCTGCAACTCCACGCGGCTCGCCCCGATTACGGTGCCGTCCACCGTTCCGGCCACCACGACATCCTGCGTTTCGATGTCTCCGGCGACACGCCCGCCCTTCCCGATCACGACCGATTTCGTCGCCTTGATCGAACCCTTGACCTTCCCCTCGACGCGCACGGTTCCGTCGCATTTGATATCGCCGACGATCTCCATGCCGGGACCGATCACGGACACCACGTCGCTCAGCTCGCGAGCCGGCGGTTCGTTTCTCTGATCTCTTGCCATTTGTGACTTTTCCTTACCTCTGCTCCGCACCGGCTTGCCCCGCTCCAATGACCCCGTCACCACCACCCAGGTTTACGAAGGCGAGCGGATCGAGCAACTCGCCGTCATGTGCAATCTCGAAATGCAGATGCGGCGCCGTGGACCTCCCGGTGTTGCCGGACAGGGCGATCACCTGCAGCCGCTGAACAGAATCTCCCGGCTCGACGAACAACCAAGAATTGTGACCATACAATGAGGAGAGCCCGCCGTCGTGCGCAATGCGGACGTAGCGGCCATACACGTCGTCTTCGCCCGCCTCCTCGACCATACCCGCCCGCATCGATCGGACATACGACCCGTTGGGGACCGCAATGTCGAGCCCCGGGTGTCCCTGCTCCCCATCGTCCACGCGCGAACCGAACGTCCGGGTAACGAAACCCCTTTGCGCCAGCGGCCACGCTGGAGTGGTGGGCGACCGATTGGTCCGGGGGGCACCCGCGAGAGCAACAGGTGGCGCGAGTGAAGGTACGGGGGTCGTGGCGCCGTCGGTCACGGCGGCTCGCAACCGAGCGTAGTCCGTCTCGATCTCCCCCAGCCGCGTCGAAAGTTCGCGGAGCTGTCGCGCATCCTGACGACGCGTCTGAAGTTCTGTCCGCAAAACGGCGATCATGGCCGACTCGCTCCGGATCTCCCAGGCTCTCCCAACGAGGAAACCTGCGAAGAGAATCGCCAACAGCACTGCCACTGCCCCGGCGAGCATACCCGGGCGGCCAGCGGTGAGCGTACGGGACCGCCGTCCGTCCGCCCGAATGAACTGGATTGTCCACCGCTTCAGCCCGTCCGTCATCGAAACTCGGCGACCGCGCCGTCGCCGGCGATCAGCTGAATGAGTCGAAGGAAGTCGTCGCCGTCGTGGAAGGAGACCACGAGATCCCCTCCCCCGTTCGGTCCGGTCCGCACTCTCACCTGCGTCCCGAGAGTCCGTTCGAGAATCAGCTCCGCTCGGCGCGCGACGGGATCGCTGCCCGGTCGCCTGCCTCCCGTCGACCGGGCTCCTCCCCCCGAGCCATTTGGAGACCGGCCCGACTTTACGCGACGCTCTGTTTCCCGTACGGACCACCCCTCCGTCGCGGCCTGCCGAGCCATGGCGATCTGGTCGCCCGCGTCAGGCACGGCGAGAATCGCGCGCGCATGCCCGGCCGCGATCCGCCGCGCCGCCAGGAGCTCGAGGACCGGAGCGGGCAGCGCCAGGAGACGGAGCGCGTTACTGACCGTCGACCGATCCCGACCGACGTGCCGTCCGACCTCCTCCTGCGTCAGCCCGAACTCATCGACGAGGCGTCGGTAGCCCTCGGCCTCTTCGATAATCGAAAGGTTCTCCCGCTGCAGGTTCTCCACGAGAGCGACGACGAGCATCTGCTCATCGGTGAGCGCCCGTTTGATAATCGGAACGCGCTCCCACCCCAGCCGACGGATGGCGCGGAACCGTCGCTCACCGACGACGATCTGAAACCCCTCGCCGACGTCGCGCACGACGATCGGTTGCAGCAACCCGTTTTCACGGATCGAACTCGCGAGTTCCTCCAGCGCGGCTGGGTCGAATTCGCCCCGGGGCTGAAAGGGGTTCGGGCGAATCCGCGAGACCTCGACGTCGCGCTCGGAGGAAATGGACTCGTCGACCTCGAGGTTTTCGCCCAGCAGCGCCCCGAGTCCTTTGCCGAGACGACGGTCGCCGTTAGCCAACTGCGGCCACCTTTTGATCGCGCTCGATGAGTTCTCGGGCGAGACTCAGGTATCCTCTCGCCCCGGACGACAGCAGGTCGTACAGGGCGATGGGTTTGCCGAAGCTCGGCGCCTCGGCCAATCGGATATTTCTCGGAATCATCGTCTCGAACACCTTCGCCCCAAAGTATTCCCGCGCCTCCGACACGACCTGCTTGGCGAGGTTGAGTCGCGAATCGAACATGGTCAGCAACACGCCCTCGATCTCGAGATCAGGGTTCAGCCCCCTCTGGACGACCCGGATCGTGTTCAGGAGTTGGCTCAGCCCCTCGAGGGCATAGAACTCACACTGGATCGGGATGAGGACGGAGTCGGCCGCAGTGAGCGCGTTGAGGGTCAGGAGCCCGAGAGAGGGCGGCGAATCAATCAGGATGAAATCGTAATCGTCGCGGACGGCCTCGAGCTCGTCGCGCAGCACCCGTTCCCGTCGTGTCCGGTCGATCAACTCGAGTTCGGCTCCGGCAAGATCCCGGCTGGCCGAGATCACCGACAGGAAGGGGAAGTGGATCTCGGCTCGTACAGCATCCGCCAGGGAGGTGCCATCGACGAGACACTCGTACACCGACGGAACTCCGCTGTCCTTGCGGAGGCCGAACCCGCTCGTCGCGTTTCCCTGCGGATCGCAGTCGATCACCAGGGTGCGCCGCTCCGCGATCGCGAGGGAGGCCCCGAGATTGATCGCGGTCGTCGTCTTGCCGACGCCACCCTTCTGATTTGCGATCGCGATCACGCGACCCATCGACAGATCTCCTTTATTCCACGGCGATGTGACCGACCGTGGAATATCTGTAACCTCATGTGACGTAACCAGTTGCAGCGTTTATACTACTCTGTTTCCCACAACTGTGCGGTTCCGATACCATGCAGAGACGAATATACGGGTCCCCGGAGGGCGCTGCGACCGCGTTTCGGACCCACGACTACTTTACGTCAAACCAAAGCGCGAGGAAACCGGCGCCCGGAGCGACCTGGTGGAGTGGGGTTGCCGCGCTCGCCTTGACCCGTGGGATGTTTCACGGGAAACTTGACGGTGAAACAATTCAGACGATGTTTCACGGGAAACCTGACGGTGAAACAACATGAACGCGACCGCGACGGAAGTCGGCATCCTTGTCGGGGTGCTGGTGGGCGAGGGTCATTTCGGGGGAGACGGCAAACAGCCGCACGTAACCCTTCGTATGCATACGGACCACGAAACGCTGTTTCTATGGATTCAGGACCGGTTCCCGGGTGGGAAGCTGTACGGGCCGTACCACCACGGGGGCCGGAGCTACTTCCAGTGGATGGCCCGCGGCGCCTATCTCCGCGAGACGTTGGTCCCGATTCTCGACGATTACTTGCACGCGGACCTGGATACGAAGACGTTCGGCCGCTACCAGGACATGAAGGAGCGATATCGCCTTTGACGAATCTGCACGCACGCGAGCGACTGATGCTCGCGCTCGACGTCCCCGACACCGACGCCGCGAGGACCCTCGTAGAGGGACTCGGCGACGCGGTCAGCTTCTATAAGATCGGTCTCGAACTGTTTCTGTCCGGGGGATACTTCGACCTCGCCGACTGGTTGCGCGGGCGCGAGAAGAAGATCTTTGCCGACCTGAAGCTGTTCGATGTCCCCCAAACCGTAGCATCCGCGGTCAAGCAGCTCGTCCGGCGAGACGTCGACTACGTCACCGTCCATGGAAACGACGCGATGCTCAGGGCGGCGGTCGAGGCGGCGGGCGACAAACCGGGGATTCTCGCCGTAACGGTCCTGACCAGCCTCGATCAGGCCGACATGGCGGATCTCGGCTTTCAGGCCGACATCTCGGCGGTCGTCGTGTCGAGGGCCCGGCGCGCGGCGGAGATCGGGTGCGCCGGCGTGATCGCTTCGGGACAGGAGGCGGCGGCCACTCGGGCAGTGGTGCCCTCGAGTTTTCGCATCGTGGTACCCGGCATTCGGCCCCCGAGCGCGCGCGGAACCGACGATCAGAAGCGGACGGTCGACGTCGAGGACGCGTTCGAGGCGGGGGCAGACCACATCGTGATCGGGCGGCCGATCCGAAATGCACCGGATCCGCGCGCCGCCGCGGAAGCCGTCCAGGACCGAATCGCTTCGTTTTTCGGGGAAGCGAGGGTAGGCCGCTAACAAACTCCTGGCAGCCGCCGCCGGGCGGCTTTCTTCACCGCCACAAGCAGATTCTGAAGATCGGAGGGCGAGACGCCGGGGATTCGTCCAGCCTGCCCGAGCGTGGCGGGACGCACGGATGCCAGCTTTTGTCGGGCCTCGAACGACAGCGACGTGAGACCCTCGTAGTCGAGGTCCTCCGGCAACGGCACGTCGTCCCTGCGCTTCAACAACTCCGCTCGCTCGCGCTCGCGCTCGACGTACCCGGCGTACTTCAGGTCCATCTCCACGGTGGCGAGCGCGTCCGCATCGAACTCCTGGTCTCCCAGCGGCCCGTCCGGACCCGCCAGGGCGGCGAGTCGCACTTCGGGGCGGAGAATCAAATCGCGTAACGGCCCCCGTTGCCGGAGCCGCTCACTCCCGAGCGCGTCGAGATAGTCCGCGACCTCCGACGGATCGACGCTGCGAGCGCTCGTCCACTCCCGTACCCGATCCGCTTCACGGAAATGCCGCTGAAGCAGAGACTCCTGCTCGACGCTCAGGAGCCCCAGCGTCGCGGCCGTCGCGCCCAGGCGCGCCAGACAATTGTCCTGCCTCAACAGCAACCGGAACTCCGCTCGCGAGGTGAACAACCTGTAAGGCTCATCGACACCGCGAGTTACGAGATCGTCCACCAATACGCCGAGAAAGGCCTCGTCGCGCCGCGGAACCCACGGATCCCGGTGGAGGGCCGCGTGGGCTGCGTTGACCCCGGCCACGACGCCCTGGCCAGCCGCTTCCTCGTAACCGGTCGTCCCGTTGATCTGACCGGCGAGAAAAAGGCCCGGCAACGGTTTCAACTCGAGTGTCGGCGCGAGTTGCAGCGGAGGGAAGTAATCGTACTCGATCGCGTAGCCCGGCTGCGTCATCGCGGCTCGCTCCAGCCCGGGCACGCGAGCCAGAAACTCCCGTTGGACCTCCGGCGGAAGCGAAGTCGACAACCCGTTTACATAAAGTTCGCTCGTCTCGCGACCCTCTGGCTCCAGAAACACCTGGTGCGACTCAGCGTCCGGAAACTTGAGGATCTTGTCCTCGATCGACGGGCAGTACCTCGGACCGCGCGCGGAGATCGCCCCGCCATACATGGCCGACCTCTCGATGTTTTCGGCGACGACAGCCTTCACCTCCGGTCCCGCCCGGACAAGCCAGCAGGGGAGATGTTCGAGCCCCGACCGCCGCTCCCAGTGAGAGAAGCGGCCCGTCTCATCGTCACTGTCCTGTCGCTCGAGACGAGAGTAGTCGACCGTGCGTCCGTCGACGCGGGGCGGCGTGCCCGTCTTGAAGCGGTCGACCTCGAGCCCGAGATCGAGAAGCTGCTCGGCGAGCGCGACAACGGGAGCGTCGCCTGCCCGACCCGCCGCGATTTTCGTATCCACCCCGATCCGGATGATGCCACGCAGGAACGTGCCGGCCGTCAGTACCACGCCCGGCGCCTGGAAGACACTTCCGTCGCCGCACTCGACTCCCACAACCCGACCACCCACGACGGTCAGCCGATCCACCGTGGCCTGGTAGAGATCGAGCCGTTCCTGCTCCTCCAGCAGACGCCGGATCTCCCGCGGGTACAGCCCTCGATCACACTGGGCGCGCGGCGCCCGTACGGCCGGCCCCTTCGAACGGTTCAGGAGACGGTAGTGCAGGGTAGTGCGGTCGGCCGCTCGACCCATGAGACCGCCGAGCGCATCCACTTCACGAGCCACGGTCCCCTTCGCAACCCCGCCGATCGCGGGATTGCAAGACATCTGTCCGACCCGCGCAAGAAACGAAGTGATCAGAAGCGTCCGCGCCCCGAGGCGTGCCGCCGCACCGGCCGCCTCGCACCCGGCGTGTCCCCCTCCGATTACGAGCACGTCGTATTTCATGGCGCAGAGAATAGGAAAACCATGGCGCTCGGGGAACCGTAGGGGCCGTACGGCACTTTATCCTCTCGAGGGTGTAGGCCTCTCCAGATACGCTGTAAACGACCACATCGGAGCCGTCGCTGATGATAGAACTCCCCGATGTCGAACGGATGATCGACGCGATCGCCCGCTACACGACCGGCAAGACCATCTCCTGCGTGCTCATCGACGACATAAATGTCGTCGACCTCGAGTTGGAACTCGCAGAAACCCACCTCGAAAACCACGCGATCGAGTCCGTCGAGCGTCACGGGCGATACGTCGTGCTTCGGTTTCGCTCCGACTACAGCCTCTTGTTCGACATGGGCGATGACGGATTGCTTCGGCTCGAGTCTCAAACCGCGCCAGCCACCGAACGGACCAAGATTCGCCTGCAGTTCGCCGCAGGACGCGAACTGCGGTTCAGCTCCTCGGGGTCCGAGGGAGTCGTCCGACCGGTGCGAAACGATGACGTCGGGGGGCGGGGGACCCTTCGGTCTCTGGGGATCGACCCGCTCAGCGAAGATCTCACGCCGGAACGATTTGCGGAACTCGCCGCGAAAGCGCAGCGGCTGACGCTCAAGGGCTTCCTGATGTGCGAGAGGATCATCGCGGGCATCGGAAACGAGTACGCGGACGAGATTTGCTTCCAGTCCGGTTTTCGACCCGACGAGAAGATCGCGAACCTCGTGCCGGAACAGCTACACGACGTGCACCGCTACCTGAAGCGTGTCCTGCGTCGTGCGACGCTGCACTGGGGCGCCGCACACTCCGACCCTGGCTGGCTGATCAACGCGAGGGAACGTGGCGACGCGTGTCCACGGTGCCGACACGAACTCACGTCGGTCCGGCTGAGGGGACGGAAGACGCTTCTCTGTACGCGGTGTCAGCTCGCCGCCTGACCGCGGCGGGGCGCCGCTATTTTCCCACGCAGAATGAATCGAAGATCGCCCCGAGGAGGTCCTCAACGTCGGTGACGCCGATGATTTCCTCGAGGGCGAGCGTGGCGTCCGCCAGGTGAGTCTCCGAGATTTCCGCCGGCAACCCGCTCGATACAGCGGCCTGAAACTCCCGTACTGAACGATCGGCCTCCTCCAGGGCCCGCAGGTGACGCGCCCGCGTGACCAGCGCCGGTTCGGCCGACTCCTGTAGACCGCAAAACGAGATCTTCACCAGAAGCGCTCTCAACTCTTCCAGCCCCGCACCAGTCACCGACGAAACGGGGAGTTCCGCCGCCAGGTCCTCCGTTTCGACGGTGTCCGACCCACCCTCGCGGGAGCCGCCCGAGTCCGGCCCCGCCACCGTCAGGTCCGCCCGGGTCCGGAGGACGACCACGGTCGCCCCGAACCCCTCCGCTTCCTCGGCGAGCGCCTTCTCCTGGGGGGACCACTCGCGACCTGCTTCGATGCATAGAAGGACGACGTCTGCGTGGGCGAGATAGCGCCGGGCCACCTCGATCCCCAGTCGTTCGATGTCTTGAGCGTCGGGCCTGACCCCGGCCGTGTCGACCAGCCGAAACGGATACCCCTCGATCGAGGTGTCGGCTTCGATGGCATCACGAGTCGTGCCCGGCGTATCCGTGACGATCGCCCTTTGTGAACCCAGTAAGCTGTTGAAAATACTAGACTTACCGGCGTTAGGCGCACCCGCGAATACCGTGAGGACCCCGTCTCGCAACCGTGCGCCTTCCGGCGCATTCCGAAGCATCTCGGCGATCCGGACCCGCACGTCCTCCGCTGCCTGTTCAATCCGGCTTCGCGGCACCGGCCCGTCATCTTCCTCGGGAAAATCGATCTCGTACGCGAGGAGCGCCCGCAGGTCCAGCGTGGCGGAGCGGAGGCCTTCGACCCGACGGGACAGCGCCCCATCGAGCTGGAAGAGGGCTGCGGCGTGTGCGGCCGGACTGCTCGCCTCGATCAGGTCCTGGGTCGCTTCCACCTGGACGAGATCGAGTTTGCCGTTGAGGTAGGCGCGGCGCGTGAACTCGCCGGCCGTCGCCGGCCGCGCGCCGGCCGCACAGGCAGCGTCGAGGATGAGGTTCGGTACCAGACCGCCGCCGTGGGAGCTGATCTCCACCACGTCCTCGCCGGTATAAGATGCGGGCGCTGCAAACCATGTGACGATCGCGTGATCGAGTGGCGTCCCGTCGGGGTGGCGAACCCGGGCGAAGGTGGCGACTCGCGGCTGGAGGCCCGTGACGCCCATGGCGACCGCGACCGCCACCGCGTCCGGACCGCTGACCCGGACCACAGCCGTTCCCGCTCGGCCAGGGGCTGTCGACACGGCCGCGATCGTCTCGTCGAGAGAGCCAGACATGTGGTCAAGGTACGCGGGCGGTCGCTCGTTGGCCCCCATACGTTGTCCCGATGGGAACCCTGGGCAGGAGTACCGCAGCAACGTTGCGCGGGATCGTGGCGGTCGCGACGCTCGCGCTGGCCTCTCCAGCCGAGGCGGTCGGCCAGACGCGGGCCGAGTCCGGCGTTACCGGGCGGACCGGACACCCGTTCCGTATGCCGACGATCTCCCCTCTCGAATCCGTGTACCGGCTCGCCCCTGTCCACGTATCTCGTGGCGATCGCAGTCTATGGCTGGGGCTGGCCGAACTGGGCGACCGCTGGTCCTTCTGGCTCCGCCAGCGCCCCGATGAGCGCTTCGAGTTATCCGGGGCGTTTCACCTAAAGGCAGCTTCGCGGTTCGATCTCGAAAGCGTCCAGAACACCTTTGTAGAAATCACGTTCCGGGTCGGCGGGTATCTGCGCGCACGCCTTGGGAAGGTCGCCGCTCGTGTGGAGGTCTACCATGTAAGCTCCCACCTCGGCGACGAGTTCCTGCTCGAAGAAGCGGTCGAGCGCGTGTCGACCAGTCGGGAGGGAGTCGACTTCCTGTTCCAGGTGGCGCCGGCGGACGGGCTCATTCTGTACGGGGGGCCGGGCTGGCTCATCCGCAGTACGCTCCCGTTGGCGACCCCATCGTTCCGGGTGGGGAGTGAGTGGGAGTCTACCGCCGACACCTGGGTACGGCCGTACGTCGGGGTCGATGCGAATGCATGGGCGGAACTCGACTGGAATCCGCAGGTCGCGACCGAGGCCGGGATCGCGCTCGGAAGAAATGCTCGCCTCGGTTTGCTATTCGGGTTCGGGCCACCGCGTGCGGATCAATTCCTGTACGAAACGGAGACGCTGGTCGGACTGTCCTTCACCTATCGCAGGTGACGCGGCGGCACCCCCGTCGACGGCGGGGCCCGGCTACCGTCCGGATTTCGGCTTACCACGCTTCCCACCTGCCGGCGTCTGCTTCGGCTTGCCACGCTTCCCACCTGTGACCGTCTGCTTTGGCTTGCCACGCTTCCCGCCTGCCGACGTCTGCTTCGGCTTGGGCGTGCCGGTCGCGACCTTGCCGTCCGCCTTGTCGTCTGAGCCGCCAGCAGGCTTCGCCTTCGCCTGGTGGGCCCGCCGCTCCTTCGAGAGGTAGAGCTGCTGCGGGAGCGACGCGATGTTCGAGGCCGCGTAGTAGAGGTTCAGGCCGGCGGCAAAGCGGGCGAACATGAACGTGAACACGACCGGCAAGACGTAGGTGAACATCTTCATCTGCTGGTTGGTCTCCATCCCGCGCTGACCGATCCAGTTGAGCAGCAACATCGATGCGCCCATGAGCAGGGGAACCATGTAGAGCGGATCAGCCAGCGACAGATCAGGCAGCCAGAGGAACGGAACACCCCTGAACTCGATCGTGTTCTGGAAGACGAAGAACAGCGTGATGAGGATGGGGAATGGCAGCAGCATCGGGAGACACCCCCCGAGCGGGCTCGCTCCCCCCTCCTTGTACGCCTTCATCATCTCCTTCTGCAGCTTCGGCGGATCATCCTTGTACTTCTCCTGGATCCGCTTGATCTCCGGCTGCAGCGACATCTGCTTCATCTGCGATCGCATCGACATCTGGTAGAGCGGAAACAGCACGATGCGCGCGATGATCCCGAACAGGATCAGCACCCAGCCATAGGCCAGGTTGAAGGCGTGGTGCATCCACGTGAGAAAGTCGATGACCAGCCCGCCGAACGGCCGGATGAACCACTGCAGGAACTTCCACCCGAACGGGTTGACGCTCTGCAACTCCTGGCCGATCGCCTTGAGCCGCTCGAAGTCCTGGGGGCCCAGGTAGGCGAGCAACCGGAAACTGCCGCCGGGCACGGGAAGCGCCACGCTCATCTGCGAAGCGTCCCCCTCGCCGGCGTCCTCCGGCACCCCCTCCAACAAGACCCCACCGAAGCCGGATCCGCCCTCATCTGAAACGAGAGCCGTGAGAAAGTACTTCGACTTCGAGGCCACCCAACTGAACGGTCCGCCGCTCACGAACTCGGCCTCGCCCAACTCGAGTCGGCCGAGCTTCTCAGACGCGATGTCGCCGGTCCGCGTCCGCGTGACGACGGCCATCTGGCCGAAGTCCTCCCGGGGGTTCGCCTCGTTCGAGTGAAGCCCCCGGCCGAGATCGATCACGAGCGTGTATCCCTGGTCGCCGACGTTCCGCAGTCCACCCTCGATCGCGATCGTGTAGTTCGTCGGCGAAAACCGGTACGTCACGTCGAATGTGACGCCCGCCGACCCGACCGGCGCGCTGAACCGCAGTTCCGTTCCCTCGGGTGCGACGTCCACGTCACCCGGCACGGCGTCGAACACCAGGGCCACGAGCCCCACCGTGTCGGAGCCCGTCGCGATCCGATAACCGAGCATCCAGTCCTGTGAGCGGAGCAGCTCGACGGGGCCGTCCTGTGCCCGGTCCGGCTCGAAGTTGGGATAATCGAGGAGCGTCGCGCCGACCAACCGGGCGCCCTGCGTGTCGAAGCGGTACTCGTACAGGTCCGAACGCACGGCCACGATTCGCCCCGCCAGGGCTGGCTCAGCCTCGGGGGTCGGCACGAGTTCATCCGTCGCCTGCTCCGCGGCCGCCGCATCAGGCTCGATCGGTCGATCGGGCGCGACGTCGCCGAGCGTCGTCCGTTGGCCGCCGAGCGCGCCGGCGCTTTCTGCGACCACCGCACCGACGGAATCCGCGACCGAATCGTCCGTAGCCGGGGGCTGAACGGGGGGAAACACGACGTTGCTGAGCACCAGCAAGCCGACCATCAGCCCGATCGCCAGGAGAAGACGTCGCTCCATCGTCAGCAGGCCTTCCGGGGCGGCACCGGATCGTGCCCGTGCGAGCCGAAGGGGTGACAGCGACCCAAACGCCTTGCGGCCAGCCAACTGCCGCGGGCGGCACCGTGGCGCTCCACGGCCATGCGCGCGTATTCCGAGCAACTCGGCGTATACCGGCAACTCGCCGGCAGCCAGGGCGAAATCGCCGCCTGGTACACCCTGATGAGAAGAATGATCACCGCGCGCATATGTCACTCATGGGAGCGTCCAGTGAGTCCCGCAATCGCTGATACGACGCACCGTACGCCGCCGGTTTCGCGCGAAGAATCACGTCGTGGTCGCTCCCCATGCTTCGAGCCATGGGCATCCATTCCCGACGCGCGAACTCCTTGAGTCGACGCCGCACACGATTGCGCGCCACCGCCGTATTCCCGTACCGGGGCACGACGACGCCAATGCGTGGACGATGGTTCGGGGAGGGGGCTGCGAACACATCTACGAAAGACCCTGAAATGCGGCTTCCACTGCGCAAAACGCGTTGGATGTCCCGTCCACGTCGGACTCGCGCTGCCGGGGGGAGACGCTGGCCGTCACGGCCAGTTCGTCCCTCGCTACCGGGAGCGCCGCTTGGAGAAGAGAGCGTCACTGACGGTCAGCCGAAGCCGGCCCTTCCTGCGCCGGCGCGACAGAACTTTCCGTCCTGCCTTCGTCTTCATCCGAGCCCGGAATCCGTGGTCGCGGACGCGCTTCCGGTTGGTAGGCTTGTTGTATGTGGGTTTTCCCATCAATCCTTCCAGGAACCTGGTTCCGAATCGAGCCCATAACGGTAGACGAAATCCGTCGTACTGTCAATCAATTCGACACATCGCGAGGCCCCGACCCCGTCCCGCCGCGGCCCGGGTGGCCGATTGATTGACACCCCCGGAAGCCCCGTCTACAATCATCGGCCCCGTTCCCCTTTCCGCCTCATCATCGATGTGATGGAACTGACCGCGAGCGAAGTCTGGACCAAGATCCGCGTCTCCGCGCAGAGTGTGCTTCCGGAGCAAACCTACCGCACATGGCTCGCGTCCACGGAAGCGGTGTCGCTGTCCGATGACACGCTGGTGATCTCGGCCCCGACGAAGTTCGCCGTCGAGTGGGTCGAAGATAAGTATGGCCGACTTCTACGCGACATCGGGGAGCGTGAGATCGGGCGCGCGTTGCAACTACGGTTCGAGCACCAGGGGGGCGACGGTCGGCTCGAGTTTCCCGAAATCGGCCCGGACGGGGGCGGAGTCGCCCCCGGCGCGCACACCAGCACCGCGGCCACCGAGACGGCAGACCGTCCGCAGGCCGCCGCCGCGCTCAACGAGAGGTACACCTTCGACCGTTATGTCGTCGGTGGGAACAACGAACTCGCCGCCGCCGCGTGCACCCGCGTCGCGAGCGCGCCCGCCGCCGCCTACAACCCTCTCTTCATCTGGGGCGGCACCGGTCTCGGTAAGACGCACCTGATGCATGCCGTCGGGCACGCGATCCTCAAGACGTTCCCCGAGCGCGCGGTCGCCTACGTTCCGTCTGAGCAATTCACCAACGAGATGATCGCGGCGATCCAGGGCGGCCGTACCGCGGAGTTCCGCGCACGTTACCGACGGATCGACGTGCTCCTGGTCGACGATGTCCACTTCATCGGAAACAAGGAGGGGACGCAGGAAGAGTTCTTCCACACGTTCAATGCGCTGTACGACGCCCAGAAACAGATCGTGATCACCTGCGATCGCCCCCCGCAGGACATCCCGGGGCTGCAGGAACGCCTCGTGTCGCGGTTCGAGTGGGGCCTGGTCACCGACATCCAGCCCCCCGACCTCGAGACGCGATCGGCGATCCTGAGGAAGAAGGCCGCCGAGGACGGTATCGACATCGGCGGCGACGTCATCGAATACGTAGCCCGCAATCGGCGAACATCCGTTCGACAACTCGAGGGCGCCCTCATCAAGCTGCTGGCGTTTTCATCCCTCACCCGTCGCGAAATCACGCTCGAGATGGCCAGGGACGCGCTGGGGCCCGAGCGCGACCATACGGTCGATGCCATTCTCCTCGCATCGCCCGAGCAGGTGCGAGCTCGCACGGCCGAAGTGTGGGGCGTCACGGTAGAAGCCCTGGTCTCGAAGCGGAGAAACCGCACGATTACGGTTCCGAGACAGGTCGCCATGTATCTGATCAAGACGCATCTCGATCTCCCGTACTCCGACATCGGCGGGCTGTTCGGCGGGCGCGACCACTCCACCGTCATTCACTCGGTGAACAAGGTCGAAGCCGACATGGCGGCCGATGGCATCTTCCGGAACCGCGTGAGACAACTCCAGGACGAGTTGTTCCAGCGCTGAGGTCACAACCCCGGGGTTTTCGTCAGAACCGTGGACAACTCGTGGATCTCCGACGGCTTCTTCACGAAGAATCCCTGGACGTGTCGGATCATCCCCCGAACGTCGACCCCCGTCCCATCTTCTCCACGCGGCAACGCTCCGATTCCCCGCGTGAGGCCCACCGATCGTGGCGTTTCCCACATTCCCCCGGGCCCTACTACTACTACGATGATAGGTATATCATAGACCCCCCCAGAACATCGGTGGGGAAAACGCGGATTTCACTGTCGAGAGACGCTGCGTTGGCGAGTCAGGGATAGCCGGAGCTCACATGAAATTTTCCATCACCAGAGAGGCACTCCAGTCGGGACTCGGAGCCGTAGCATCGGCCATCCCGACTCGAACCACGTTACCGGTTCTGTCGAATATCCTCATGCGTGCGGATGACGGCGTCGTGCATTTGAGCGGTACCGACCTCGACATTTCCGTCTCGCTTTCTGTTCCCGCCGAAGTTTCCGAAGGCGGCGCCGTAACCGTCCCGGCCAAGAAACTGGTCGAGATCGCCCGTGTTCTCGACGACGCACCGGTGAAAATCTCGACGGATGGAGCGCAGGTTTCTCTGGAATGTGGCAAGAGCCGCTTCAAGCTCTACGGACTGGCAGAGGACGAATTTCCGTCCTTCCCCGAGGTCGATTTCGACCAGGCGTGGAGGATGAAGGCGTCTGACGTTCAGGAGTTGATCCACCGGACGAGTTTCGCGGTCTCGAGCGAGGAAAGCCGGCCAATCCTGAATGGCGTACTCTGGCAACTCGGGCCGTCCACGACCGTCATGGTCGCGACGAACGGCCATCGCCTCGCGAAGATGACGAAGAGCATCGAGGGAGCCGGAGCCCCCGAGACCGATTTGATCATTCCACCGAAGGCGCTCAGCCAGGTCGAGAAGCTGTACTCCGCAGACGATGATCTCGAGATCGCACGGTCGGATAACCATCTCGGCTTCCGCTCGGCGGACCGGGTCGTGTTCACTCGGCTCATCGAGGGACCGTACCCCAATTACGACCAGGTGATTCCAAAGGACAACGACAAAAACGCGATCGCCAACCGGGGTGCGCTCGAAGCCTCGATCAAGCGGATGGCGGTCGTGGCGAGTGATCAGACGCACCGGGTGCGGTTGGGTTTCGAGAAAGGCGCGTTGCGCTTCCGCGTCCAGACCCCCGACCTCGGTGAGGCGGAGGACGAGCTCACGCTGGATTACGACGGCGACGCGATCGAAATCGGGTTCAACGCGACGTATCTGCTCGAGATTTTGCGCTACATGCCAGACGAAGACGTGAAGATCACGTTCAAGGCTCCGGAACGCGCCGCGACGTTTTCACCCGCCAGCGGCGATCCCGACTATCTCTGTCTGGTCATGCCGCTGAGACTGCTGGACTGAAGGCTGTTGAAGTGAGACGTGGATGCCTGTGAAGTGAGACGTGGATACCTGTTCTCATTGCGGATACGAGGCCCCATGGTTCGAGACGTGCCCGTTGTGTGGTGCGGACGACCGCGACCGCGGGGGTAGGGAAGCCGACCCCCTTCCCCCGTGGGAAGACCCCCGCGCGGCGTTCCCACGGAACTTTCTCGACACGTGGTTCGCGAGCGTTACACGACCTGCGGCCTTCTTCCGCGGGGTTCCGTTCGATCGCGCGGCGGCGCGTCCAATCCTCTACTACCTCATCATCTCGATCATCGGGGCGACGTTCAGTTTGTGGTGGACCTCGGTCTTCACGACGATCGGGCTTCCCCTGGCGGACGGTTATACCGGGCCGTGGACCGTTCTTTCGCCCGCGGCGAATGCCATGTTCAGTTTTTTCGCCGCCCCGTTCCTCGCGTTCTTCGGGCTGATCGTCTGGGCGGGCCTGGTCCAGCTTCTCACGGTCATGTTCGCGAAGCGGGCCCGTGGGTACCGGGCGACCGTCCGCGCCATCTGTTACGGATCGAGTCCGCACATCCTGAGCGTCGTGCCCGTAATCGGTGGACTCGTCGGGTTTTTCTGGAGTCTCGCGCTGATCGCGATCGGTCTTCGCGAGGCCCACGGGATGTCGCAGGGCGCGGCGATCGGGGTCGTGGGGCTGGCCGTGCTCATCCCGTTCATCCTGCTGTTGGCGATCTTCGCGCTGGCCTTCGCTTCGCTGGCGGCGATCGTTTGACCGACCGTTACGGGATTCAGGGGCGTATCGACCGCGAGGAGTTCGCTCGCGGTCAGCTGCCCGAAGGTGCCGACCCCGTCGTTCCCCGTCCGGCCGCCACGACGGTTCTCGCACGACCGGGAGTCGACGGACCGTTCGAGCTGCTCCTCCTCAAGCGCCCGACGACCACCCGGTTCGCGGCCGGCGCGTATGTCTTCCCGGGCGGTGTGGTGGACGAGGCAGACGGAGCACCGTTCTGGATCGACCGTCTGCCGAACCTGCCGAACCTCGCGGGTGGAGACCGCGCCGCGGCGACCGCCGCGATCCGCGAACTTTTCGAGGAGACCGGGATCCTGTTGTCGGACGACGCCCCGATGACCGGAGGGTCGGGATCGAGGGATCGCGGCGATCCTCTCGAAGTGGCCCGGATGGTGCTCCTCGCGGAGGAGCGCTCCTTCGAGGATGTGGCCCGTGAGCTCGGGGCGACGTTCACCCGGGCCCCGATGACGTATTTCGCGAGGTGGGTGACGCCGCGGCGTCTTTCTCGTCGTTACGACGCCCTGTTCTTTCTCGTGGCCCTTCCCGATCGTGACGTCGACGTCACGATCACCGAGGAGCACGACGCCGTGTTGTGGGTCCGGGTGGACGAGGCGATCGATCGTTTCCGACGAGGTGAGCTTCCAATGCTGTTCCCCACATGGAAGACCATCGAGGGGCTCGCCTCCTTCACGGACCTGGACGAGGCGATCGATGGGCTGGTCCTCGATGCGGTCGAGCCGATCGAACCGCGCCTGGATGTCCAGGGCAACACGGTGCGCCTCCGGATGCCCGAGGAGGCATGACGTCCGACCCGAGCGACAGGATCGAGCAGGTGGGGCCGAGTGCGATCGCGGTCACCGCCGAGAACCGCGACCCGCTCACGCTGGACGGTACCCGGACATGGGTGATGGGGACGGAGCGGGTAGCCGTCGTCGACCCGGGACCGAGAGACGCCGCCCATCTCGAGCGCATTGACGAGGCGATCGCTGGCCGGCCCGTGACGGCGATTTGTCTCACCCACGCACATGCCGACCATAGCGCGTCGGCGCGAGAGGCGGCCGACCGCTGGGCCCCGCTCCATGCGTCGGCGGAAACCCTGAGGCGGCGGGGAATCGAGGGAGTTTCCCTCTCAGACGGCGACGCCATCCCGCTCGGAGGAGGGCCGGAGGGTGATCAGGTGCTGCACGTGCTCGCGAGCCCCGGTCACACCCGTGACCACCTCGCCTATCTGCACCTGCCGACCCGCGATCTGCTGACCGGAGACCTCGTACTCGGCACGGGAAGCAGCATGGTCGCTCACCCGGACGGTTCGGTCGCGGCGTACCTCCTGAGCCTCGCCCGGCTGGCTTCGCTGAGGCCCGCCCGGCTGCTCCCCGGACACGGCCCGGTCGTCGTCGAGGCCGGAAGGAAGCTCGATGAGTACGCGGACCACAGGCGAGACCGGACGGCCCAGCTGCGTGCCGCGATCGAGGCCGGCATCGAGTCGGTCGAAGATCTCGTCGCTGCGGTGTACGGCACCCTTCCCCCCGGCTTGCGGCAGGCTGCCGAACTGTCCTTGCGAGCCCACCTGCAGCATCTCGAGGAACTCGGCTACGAGACCTCGTCGGCGGGCCAGGAGGCCTCGTCGAGGTCCGGAACCACCGACCGGAGATAGGTGGGGACCGCGAAAGACGAGAGCGCCTCGGGCGTCGTCCACACCGCACGCACGGATCCGGCAGCCCCGGTCGCCCGGGCCGGATCCCCTGAAATCCAGCGGGCCGGCCGGACAGTGAGCTCGAGTCGGAAGTGGCTGAAGGTGTGGGGCACCGTGACCCCCGAATTCGTGAGCAGCACCTCGACACCGAACGTCCTCGCCAGGTGCTCGACCAGCGTCGCCGGCCCCACAACAGCGTCCCGCGGCTCCGTCCCGGGGAAATCCCACAGGCCGCCGAGGAGGCCCCGATCGGGTCGCCGGACCAGGAGGATACGGCCGCGTCGCCAAACGATCGCGGACGCGGCGTGTCGCCGCGGTGTCGGCGATCTGTTCTTCCGTGGAGGTCGCTTGGCCACCGTACCGGCCGCGAGGGCGCGGCACTCACGACGCAGCGGGCAGCTTCCACAATCGGGGGTTCGCGGGGTGCATACCGCACCGCCGAGATCCATGATGGCCTGATTCAGCGCAGCCGGACGATCGGGGGCGGCATCGAGGAGTATGCGCGCCACGCGATCCAGTCTCGCGGGGGTCGGCGTGTCGATGTCGAAGAGTCTCGACAGTACCCGCCGCGCGTTTCCGTCGACGGCCGGCTCCGGGATACCGAACGCGATGCTTGCCACCGCGCCGGCTGTATAGGGCCCGATCCCGCTGAGTGCGCGAAGCGCGTCGACGTCCCGGGGAAGCTGGCCTGCGTGCCGCTCGACGACCTCCCGGGCGGCGGAGTGCAGATGTCGGGCGCGGGCATAGTACCCCAGCCCCTCCCACACTTTGAGCACGTCGTCGAGCCTTGCGTCCGCGAGGGTGGCCGGGGTTGGAAAACGATCGACGAACCGGGCGTAGTAGGACGCGACCGTATCTACCCGGGTCTGTTGAGCCATCACCTCGGCGACCCACACGCGGTATGGGTCCTTCTCCCCCCGCCAGGGCACGTCGCGCTCGCGCTCGTCGAACCAGCCGAGGAGGGCTCGAACCGTATTCGCCGTGCCGGCCGAGGGCCGGGAGGGCCGCTCAGATGGGCTGGTCAGGCAGAACTCCGTCGAAAACATGGCGGGCGGGACCGCCGAGCCGAATCAACCCCTCGTCGAGGAAGTCGACCCGGATCATCGCGCCCGATCGAGTTCGTAAATCCACCGGGGTCTCGATTGATCCGGCCTGGCTCAACGCGAAGGCAGAGGCCATGCAACCGCTGCCGCAGGCGAGCGTCTCGCCTTCGACGCCGCGCTCGAACGTCCGGATGACGAGGCCCTTTTCCGAGACCGCGACGAGATCGACGTTCGCGCCGTCGGGCCCGATATCCGGGTGAGATCGCAGCGCTCCTCCCAGGGCGTGGAAGTCGGCGACCTCCACGTCTTCCACCTCTACCACGAGGTGGGGCGTTCCCATCCCCACGAGCCAGGCGGGGCGTGGAGACCCGTCGACGTCTACCTCCAGCCGCAGGCGAATCTCCGGGTCGAGCCCGTAGTCTATATCGACGTGATCGCCCGCGATGCGCGCCCGAACCTCACCGTCATCGGTAACGAGGATGAGTTCGGATCCGGTCAGACCACGGTCGCTCGAGTACCGCGCGGCGCACCGCGTACCGTTGCCGCAGGTCGCGAACTCGGAACCGTCAGGGTTGAAGAAGCGGATGCGGACCACTTCTTCGGTCAGGCTGCGGATCAGGATCAACCCGTCCACGCCGACGCCCCGGCGTCGGGAACAGATGCGCTGCGCCAGCGCGTTCGCGTCGCGAAGACCGACCTCCTCCGCTCGCACGATCACGAAATCGTTTCCCGCGCCGCTGTATTTGCTGAAGAGTGCCATTCGCCCGTTCCGGAGTTCCCCACAAAAACGAGTCGGCCGCGGACGAGACGCCCACGGCCGACTGTACTCACCTGGACCTGACTCGACGCGATGCCTCAGGCAACGCGGGCTCAGGTCGGCGTACGATTACATCAACGCCACCGGAACTTCCGGTTACTCGTCGCTGAGGCGATCGCCTGCCCGTGCCGAGTCAGACCCGGTTCTACTCCCTGCGGACACTAGATCACCTCCTTGTTCAGAGTTCACGATGGGGCACCAATACTCATCCATGTTGTATAACACTGCTCTCGTCGGCAAGCTCCTTTCGCAAAATGGGCCGTAGCACGTGGGCCACGTCGGCTCGCTTGCTCGCCCGCGCCCGCTGGCCGAGAATCAACGACCATGACCGAGCTTCCCATCCGACCGATATCGACGACGGAGCGCCAACGCGCGGTGGACCGGCTGTGTGCCCACTTCGCCGCCGACCACCTCGAGACCGACGAGCTGGAGCGCCGGCTGGACCTGGCGCTCGCGGCCCAGTCGCGAAACGAACTGGTTGCGCTCGAGCAAGATCTCCCCGCGCTGCAAGCTGGCGCGGAGGCAGAGGCAGAGCAGGCGATGTCAGAGACGATCGTGGCGGTACCGGTACAGGGCGCGGTCGTCGACAGTTCTCGGCCGGCTCCGGAACGGGACTTTCTGCTCTCGATCATGGGCGGCACCGAACGGGCCGGGAACTGGACGCCGGCAAAACGGATCAAGGTGTTCGCGATGATGGGCGGGTCGACTCTCGATTTCCGCGAGGCCACCTTCGCGACCCGCGAGATCACCGTGACGCTCCTCTCGATCATGGGTGGCGCGGAGATCATCGTGCCCCCCGGCGTTCACGTCGAGTCAAACGGGATCGCGATCATGGGGGGTTTCGGCACGGTGCTGCATAGCCAGCCGACCAGCCCGAACGCGCCCGTGATCCGGATCAACGGGTTCGTGTTGATGGGAGGGGTCGAGATCAAGGAGCGTTTCGTGGGGGAGACGGAGCGTGAGGCAAAGAGACGGATCAGGGCAGAAAAGAAAGCCGCGAAACAGGCTTCGCTTCCGCCGGGAAAGAAACCGTAGCGGCTTGCTTGACGCTCGCCTCGGCGCTCGGGTATTCTCCCCCCCGCGAAACAAGGCCATTTCGACCACGCGCGAGGATCACATGTCCGATATTCCCGACAGCCTTCAATACACCGCCGAGCACGAGTACGTGCGCGAGACGGACGGCGAGAACGAAGTCCTTATCGGAATCACGGACTACGCTCAGGGCGAGTTGGGCGATGTGGTGTATGTCGAACTGCCGCAGCCCGGCGATCGCTTCTCCCAGGGAGAGTCGTTCGGCACCATCGAGGCGGTGAAGGCCGTCTCGGAACTCTACTGTCCCGTTGCCGGCGAAGTCGTGGAGATCAACGAGGGGCTCGACGCGGACCCCGCGTTGGTCAATGGCGACCCATACGGTGAGGGCTGGATGATCCGGCTCCGCATCGAAGCCGGGGCCCCCCTCGACGCCCTCCTCTCGGCGGACCAGTACTCGAGTCTCATCGGCGAGGACGGAGACTGAGGTGCGACTTCCCGGGGTGACCCGCCCCCGCGGTGGC
>JBGMQU010000014.1:0-44034 GCA_048060725.1 Gemmatimonadota bacterium
AATGACGATGCCGCGGGAAATGACGATGCCGTCGCGAACGGCCCCGGACGTGGCGACGAATCCGCGGAGTGATGCCTGACGCTCTGGTCACGCTGACAGACGTCCGGCGCGCGCGGAAGCGGATCGGCGACGCCGTGCGGACGACACCCCTCGTCCCGGCGCCATGGCCGGTCGCGGGTGGGCGTCCGCAGACGGACGCGCCGGACACGGTCTGGCTCAAGTGCGAGAACCTGCAATGGGTTTCGGCGTTCAAGGCCCGGGGGGCGCACCACTTCGTAGGGCGGCTGTCCGACGAGGAGCGCGAGGCCGGGCTCATCACGTACTCGTCGGGCAACCACGCGCAGGCGGTGGCCTTCGCGGCCAGGTCGTTCGGAATTCGCGCCCGCATCGTCATGCCGGTCGACGCCCCGATGGTGAAGCGGCAGGCCACCATCGCCCTCGGCGCCGACGTCGAGTTCGTGGGAACGACATCCGCGGATCGAAAGGGTCGGGCCGAAGAGATTCGACGGGAGGACGGCGGAACGATGGTCCCCCCGTTCGATGACCCCGACATCATCGCGGGGCAGGGAACGGTCGGCCTCGAGATCGTGCAGCAACTCGGCGACCGGACCTTGTCTACCGTCCTGGTGCCCATCGGAGGAGGTGGCCTTCTGGCCGGGGTGGCGGCGTCGGTTCGCGGCCTGGTGCCCGAGGCCCGAATCATCGGGGTCGAACCCGAGGGCGCCGCGTCGATGCTGCGTTCGCTCGAGGAGGGCGGCCCGGTCACGCTCGACCGTGTCGAAACGATCGCGGACGGGCTGAAGCCGGTGCGGCCCGGCGACCTGACGTTCCGGCATGTCCGGGATCTGGTCGACGAGGTCATCACGGTGGACGACGGGTCGATTCGCCGCGCCGTCCGCTGGCTGTTCGCTCGACGCCTCGTCGTGGAGCCCAGCGGAGCGGCTACGGTCGCAGCCCTGCTGGCCGGGACCATCGGCCCTTCCGCATCGGGAGAGACCGTCGCTGTCCTTTCCGGGGGGAACATCGAACCCGCGTTGCTCGCCGAGTGGTTGCGGGAATAAGCCCGTGAATCTCCTGGCCCTGTTCGACATCGATGGGACGCTCGTCGACACGGCAGCGGCCGGACGCGACGCGATCGAAGTCGCATTGATCGAGGTGTACGGCACGACGGGCCCCATCGACGACCTGTCCTTCGCCGGCCTGACCGACCCGTTCATCGCGCGAACCCTCATGCGACACGCCGGTCTGACGGACCCCGAGATCGACGCCGGCCTGGCGAGGTTGTGGACCGTCTACTCCGATCATCTCGTGGACATGCTCCGAGATCGGGTGGAGCGAACGAAGGTTCACCCCGGTGTTCATGAGCTGCTGGAGGCTCTCGGAGCTGTCGGTGCCGCCCTCGGGCTGGTCACCGGCAACATCGCGGATGGCGCCCGTCACAAGCTGGCGGCTTGCGGATTGGCCGATCGCTTCGGCTTCGGCTCGTTCGGCTCCGACGCCGAGAACCGTGACGAGCTTCCGAGAATCGCGATCGAGCGGGCGTGCGACGTCACGGGCGTGGTTTTCGAGTCGGAACGGACGTGGATCATTGGCGACACACCCCGCGACATCGGGTGCGCGCACGCCTGTGGAATCCGCGTGCTCGCCGTCGCTACCGGCTCGTTCAGCGTAGCCGAACTCGTGGAGGCGGGCGCCGACCATGCCCTCGAATCGCTGGCTGACACCGAACGGATCCTGGCGCTTTTCGACATCGAGTCGCGCGCCGCCCCGGAACGTGCGAGGTTCGGGCCGTAGGAGGCTGCCGAGAACCCCTGGTGGGTCGAGCCAGGGAGCGGACGCACCGTCTAAAACGTAAGTGGGAACAGAAGCAGGAGAGCGGTTTCGGTGTCCCTTGATCGATCCCATCCGACCGACGCCATCCGACGCAACGTCGCCGGAGAGCCCCGCGAGTTCGTGTTCGACGTGCTCGTCGACGGGAAGCCGGTGCAGCGTGACACCCCGGTCGTTCTCAACGAGTCGACGCTGATGCTCGGCGAGGAGAAACTCGCCCTCGATACGGTATTCTGGGTGTCTCGCCGCGCCGGCCTCATGCTCCTGTTCGCGAGAGGGCGTACGCTGGCGGTGCTCGGAAAGAGCGGTGATCTGGAGGAATTGGCGCGCGGTGTCGAGCGCGGCAGCGACCGTGCAGCCCAACGTTCACTCCTTCAGCCACTCACTCGCGAAGTCGTGGTGTGCACGGCCGGCACGGCGGTGAGTGGTCAGATCGGGGAGTCTCGCATCTCGGGTTTGCATCTGGCCGTTTTCACACAGCGCGGGCTCCACCTGTTCGCCGGGTCGCGAAGCCACTCCGTTGAGTGGCCGGTCGAGAGGGTGGCGGAAATCAAATCGGCTCCGGGAGCCCACGGTCGGGGTGGTCTGCGTTTGACCGGTCGCAACATCTCGTTGACGCTCCGTTACCTGTTTCCCGAGGAGGTCCAGGCCGTGGCGAAGGTGGCCATCCGCGCTCCGGAGCCTGTCGAGGAGCCGGCCGGAGCGATCGAGATGTTCTCGAAGGGAGAAGTCGCCCCACCCCCGCCACCATCCCTCCCCGAGTTCGCGCTTTCGGCGGAGGCACTTCGTGAAGCGTGCGAAACGGCCGCCCGGCGGGTTCAGGTGGACCAATCGCTCGACGGGCGTCTGGGTCCGGGCTTTTTCGACCGACACTTTCAGGATCTCGGGGAGATCGCGCTGGGCCCTCTCATGTTACGGAAGTCGGCGGCGGCCGCCGCCGGGACCCTCCCGCGCGCCGTGGAGGCCCTGGACGCAGAGCGGCTGAGGGAGGACGTGGCGGTCGCGTTCCGTGCGGCGTCAGATCACGTCTTCCAGGTGTACGGCAGTGTGGTCGAGAGGTTGGCGGCCAAACGACGACTTGGTCAGGAGACGGTCGGCGACGCGCTGGCGACGCCTGACGAGAGGCAGCGGCTCCTGGATTCCTTCGGTCGAAACACCGAGCTCCTGGATTCCGCGCTCGAACGCGTTCTCGCCCGTCAGCATATCCTCATGCAACGTTTGCAGGCGTCGGAGCACGCTTCGCCGGAGACCGAGGACGCGAGCCTCGATGAGGCGGCGGAGGATTGGCGCGGAGAGATCCTCACACTCGACCGAGCCTATGGCGCGGCCTGGAGCGACGTGGTCGTCGAAATCGCCGATACCTGGTCGGAGCGGCTGGTCCCGCGCCTCCGACATCTCGAGAGGCAACGGGGCGCGCGCTTGTCTGAAAACGCGAGATTGGTGATCCTCGCCGCAGCGACGTTCACGGTGGTTGCCGTGCTCGCGTGGCTCATTTTTTAGGAATAGCTCAGGGGAAAAGGACTGATCGCTTGGCACAGAGCAAGGAATCAAAGGGAAGCCCTCCGCAAAACGGCGGCGGCAACAAGATGTTCTATCTCATCGGCGCTCTGATCGTCGTCGCCGGGATCTGGTGGCTGGTGACCGCGCGCGGCGGAAGCGGCACAACGGCGGCGCTCCCGACCCCCGCCGAGTTCGAAGGCATCGCGGCGACGGCCGAGCCGGACAAGAGCGTGGCAATCGTCCAGGGGTCGGCGGACGCACCCATCGAGATCATGGAATTCGCCGACTATTCCTGCCCGTACTGCGGACAGTTCGCGTCGTTCGCCGGGAAGCTTCTGCGGCAGAACTACGTCGAAACGCCGGATGGCCCGGTACGCTGGCTCACGTTCGACTTCGTGCTCGGCGGGTTCCCCAATTCGGTTCCCGCCGCGATGGGGGCGCGCTGCGCTGGCGACCAGGACGCATACTGGCCCTACCATGACATGCTCTTCTCACGTCAGGCGCAGTGGTCCCGCAGCCCGAACGCGGGTGCTGCGTTGACCGAGATCGCCGACGATCTCGACCTCGACACTGGGGAATGGCGGTCGTGCATGTCCGAAGCACGTCATCTCGACCAGATCGCGGCAGCCCGGAAGTACGGGGAGTCGATGGGCGTCAATTCGACTCCTACGCTCTTCATCAACGGGGAGCGCATCGATCTCGCCGGTGTCGAGCCGTATTCACACATCGAGGGTCTGATTAAGGCCGCACTCGCGGCGGCGAACGACAGTGCGTCCGACGAGGCTGGCGACGATAGCCCATGACGGGTCTCGATCGGCGCCGTGCCATCGCACTCACGGCGCTGATCGGTGTGTTCATATCGACCTACCTGTACCTCTACGCGCTCGGCTACTACGGTGAGTTGGCGTGCGGAGGCGCAGGCGGATGTAGCGAGGTCCAGGCGTCGCGCTACTCGCGGTTTCTGGGGTTCCCGGTAGCGGGGTGGGGGCTCGGCTGGTATCTGGCCGTATTCGCGACGTCGCTCGTCTCGGTGACGAGCCGCGGAGATGCTCGTTGGGTGTCCGTCGGCCTCGTCGCCCTCTCGACGGGGGGCCTGATCTTCACGGCCTACCTCACGGCCCTCGAACTATGGGTAATCCACGCGATCTGTCGCTGGTGCGTCGTCAGCGCAGTACTGACCCTGACGATTTTCGCGCTGTCGATCCCTGAAGTGCGGATCGCGCGCGGCAGAGTCGCACCGGTGTCCCAGGAGCCTGCCGAGACGGCCTGCTAGGCTGTCGCCCGCCAGAACCCCTCGAGCGCACCGCCGTCGGGTGATGCCCGCAGCTTGTCGAAGGCGCGATTCCGAATCTGTCGAATCCGCTCCCGGGTGACGCCGAGCAGCGATCCGATCTCCTCCAGAGTCATCTCTTCGCCGTCGTCCAGCCCGTAGTACAACACGAGGATCTTCCGCTCGCGCTCCGTCAGGTACCGCTCGAACATCTTCTCGAGGAATTCGCGGCGGGCCTGGCCCTCGACGTCCTCCTCGATGTCGCCGTCGTCCATGCCGGCGAAACGCTCACCAAACGACGCGCTGTCGCGGTCGGACTTGTCGAGCGGAGCATCGAGGCTCAACTCGGCCGACGCGACCCGGCGCAGCGCGCGCACGGTCTCGACCGGCTCCTCCATCTCGTCCGCGATCTCGCGATCGGTCGGCGACCGGCCCAGCTTCTGAGTCAGCGCGGTCTCCGTCCGCGACAGCTTCACCAGGTTCGAGTTCTGGTTTAGCGGGATGCGAACCGATCGGGTTTGTTCGGCCAGCGCCTGGAGGACGGTCTGTCGAATCCACCACACGGCGTAGGAGATGAATTTCACGCCCTTGTCGGGATCGAACTTCTTGACGGCCTTCAGCAGGCCCTCGTTCCCGATGCAGACGAGTTCCGCGAGGTTCAGACCGCGGCCCTGATACTTCTTCACGTACGAGATGACGAACCTCAGGTTCGCCGTCACGAGGCGCTCGGCGGCCTGTCGGTCGCCGGCGCGAGCCTTCCGTGCGATCTCACGCTCTTTCTTCGCGTCGGAGATCAGCGGATAGCGTTCTACGTCCTGCAGATACTGGTCGAATGAATCGAGGGCACGGGTGTCGAAGAACATCCGGCGTCGTCGAGTCGTAGCCATATAGAAGTCACATCCTGCAGCAGTTGTCTGAACGGGAAGGCGTCCCGATCGAACGGCAGTTGATACAAACTTGATATGATAAGTGTTCCGTCCGCTTCCCGCACCCTGTCAGGAGGCTGTCGAAGAGGTACGGCGTGCCCCGGAACGGGTCTACGACTCTCGGTCGACGTCCCGTTCCCGCCGGCGAAGATGCATCAGATAGGCCAGAATCGTCAGAAACGTGATTCCGTAGCCCGCAACCAGAAACCAGGGGTTGTTCACCGACTCTCCTCCGGGCCTCGCAATTCGATCGCCAGTTCCCTTTGCGCCAGCCTGTAACGTCGGGCGATCAGATACGTGAACGCGATGGTGTAGGCCACGAAACTAAGCCACATCACGGTTCCGAAGGCGTTTGCCATGGATCGTGGTGAAGAGGGAGGCTGGTGCAGGCTGCGCCACCAGAACACGGACAGATACACGACCGGTACCTGGATGAACCCCAACACACCGATCACAGCGGCCCATCTGGCGCGCTGGTCCGGGTCGTCCGTCATCGACCGGACGATGAGGTATCCGATGTAGATGATCAGCAGAATCGCGGTGGAAGTGATGCGTGGATCCCACGTCCACCACACACCCCAGGTGGGTTTTGCCCAGAGCGACCCCAGCAGCAGCGTGAGGCCCGTAGCCAGCACCCCCACCTCCACGCCGGCCACCGCCAGCAGGTCCCATTTCAGCTTTCGTTGAACGAGATAGAGCAGGCTCATCAGGAAGACGAAGAAGAACGCCAGCATGGCGACCCACGCGATGGGCACGTGGATGTAGAGCAAGCGTTGAACCTGTCCCTGCAGTCGATCGGACGGAACGAGAAAGAGCCCGGCGACGGTGCAGGCGGCCACCCCGACCAGCGAGACGGCGCCGAGTATTCGGTATCCCTTCACGACCGGTCTATTCCTCCAGTATCACGGGGAAGATCCACACGCAGACGACGAACAATATCACGTCATAGGCCGCCAGCAATTGGATCCAACCATCGAGCCGCCCGAACGGATCGCCGGCGAGAATCGCGTCCGTCGCTCCGACCGCCCCGAGCACGACGGGGATCAGCGCGGGGAACAGCAGCAACGGGAGCAACAACTCGCGCGCCTTCGCATGAACCGTGAGCGCGGAAAAGAACGTCCCGATCACGGAAAACCCGACGGTCCCAAGAAGGGTGACAAACGCGATCGGCCCGGCGTACGGCAGGAAGTCCACCTGGAAGATCACGGCGGCGGCAGGGAAGAGCAGCACCTCGAGCGCCGCCAGCAGGATGAGGTTCGCCGCGAGCTTCCCGAGGTAAATGGCTCGAGTGTCTCCGGGATACAGCCGGAGCAGCCGAATTCCGCCGGCGAGCTCTTCGGTTTGAAACGCGCGCCCCAACGAGAGAGTGCCGGTGAAGATGATCGCGATCCAGATCAGGCCACCGGAGAGTCTCGCCAGCAGGGCCGTGTCCGGACCGATGGCGAAGCTGAAGAGAAAGATGACGAGTGCCGCGAACGACAGCATGGCGCTCAGGCCCTGCCGCGTCCGGAGTTCCGTCACGACGTCCTTCCACAGGATGGCGCGTGCCCGCCGGAAGATCTCCCTCACGGCGTTCCCGTCGTGTCCAGGAGGACGCCGTTCTCGAGTCGTACCGTGCGGTCGGCGTGGCGGGCGGTCTCCACGACCCGGTGGGAGGCGATGATCACGGCTGCCCCGCCGTCGCGCCACCGTCGGATCGCGGCCTGCACCAGCTCCACGCCCGGCGCGTCCAGGCTCGAGAACGGCTCGTCGAGCAGCACCAGATCCGGCTCTCGAAGACCGAGCCGGGCCAGCTCGAGCCGCTTTCGCATCCCCGTGGAATACGCGCGAACGGGCAGCGCCCCGGCGTCTTCCAGTCCGACGTCCTCGAGCCCCACCGAGAGGGCGTCGTCGCGGATGTCGTCGCCGCTCATCCGGGCGGCGAACCGCAGATTTTCCAACCCCGTGAGTTCCTCGTAGGCGTGCCCCAGCGGGGTCATGAGGGCGGTCCGGCGACGGACCGCGTCGGGATCGACCGAAACGTCGACTCCCAGCACCATGGCCGTCCCCGCGGTCGGCCTCAACAACGTGGAGAGCACGCGGAGCAATGTGGTCTTTCCGGTGCCGTTTGCGCCCAGCAGCGCCAGAACGGTTCCGGGGGCGACGTCCAGGTCTACCCCCCGAAGCGCCCAGCGGCGGCCGAAGCGGCGGGTGAGGCCTTCGACGTGGACCGCGAGCCCGCTCATGCTGCCCCGACCCGCAGGCGGGATGCTGGCAACCCGCCGAGCCCGCTCATACGTTCCCGCGCATGAAACTCGAACGTCTTGCGGCGTTGGCCCAGCCCTCGGACAGCAAAGTCCTGCTGCTGGTTCTCGACGGTCTCGGCGGTCTTCCCATGACGCCGGGCGGTCCGACAGCGCTGGAGGCCGCCAACACCCCGCACCTGGACGCACTCGCGCGCGCCGGGACGTGCGGTCTCCATGATCCGGTCGCTCCCGGCGTGACGCCGGGTAGCGGTCCTGGCCACCTGGCGCTGTTCGGGTACGACCCGCTGGTCTACGAGACCGGAAGAGGTGTGCTCGAGGCCATGGGAATCGAGTTCCCCCTGGAGCCCGGCGACATCGCGATCCGGGCCAATTTCTGTACGGTCGATGACGACGGGCGGATCATTGACCGACGCGCGAGTCGGATTCCGACCGATGAAGCGGAGCCGCTTGCCACCGCTCTCGACGCTATCGAGATCGATGGTGCCGGGTGCTACGTTCGCCACGTCAAGGAACACCGGTTCGTGATCGTGCTGCGGCCGGAGGCAGCCACCGGGGCGAATGTCGCGGATACCGATCCCGGCCGGACCGGTGAGCTTCCGTTTGATCCGATTGCCCGGGACGCTGCGTCGGAGCCGGCAGCGGCGCTGGTGGCCGCCTGGCTGAAGCGCGCAAGGGAGGTCCTCGCTGGCCAGCCGGACGCGAATATGGCGTTGCTTCGCGGCGCATCCAGTCGCCCCGATTGGCCCCGCTTCAAAGACGTGTTCGGGATGCGTGCGTCGGCGACGGCCGCGTATCCCATGTACCGCGGGGTCGCGACGCTCGTGGGCATGGACGCGGAATCCGTGGCGGACGGTGCGGCGCACCTCGTGCCCGCGTACCGAGCGCTCGTCGACCGGTACGATTTTTCCTTCCTCCATTTCAAATCGCCGGACAAGGCGGGTGAGGACGGAGATTTCGATCGAAAGGTCGCGGTAATCGAGGAGGCGGATGCGATCGTCCCCGGGTTGATGGACATCGGGCCGGACATCGTCATCGTGACGGGAGATCACTCGACTCCGGCGCTCCTCTCGAGCCACAGCTGGCACCCGGTCCCGTTCATGATCCACGGCGGCGCCGCGCGGCCGGATGCGGCGGAGCGGTTTGGCGAAACGGCGTGCCTCTCGGGTGCGCACGGAAGACGCCGGGGGTGCGAACTGATGCCATTGGCCGCCGCCAGGGCGGGGCGGCTCGCGAAGTTCGGGGCATAGCAGGCTGCCGGGCCCTCCACCCGGGCCTCTCAGACGGTCGAGCGCGCCTCGTCTCCGTACTCGATTCCCGCGGCACCCATCGCGACGCCCGTCCCCACCACCACGATTCCCATCACCAGGTCGTTGAACAGGCCCTGGGCATTGCTCAGATAGGCATGGATGAACGGTGAGAACATCGAATACGCGCCGACCGCGATCAGCGCCCATCCGCTGAATCGGTTGATCCCGAGTCTGAAGGACAGCGTGACCGCGATGATCGCGGCCCCCAGCACGAAGCTGTGCCACCAGAGGAACCCGATGGGGTAGCTCCAGATGAAGGGTGCGCCCAGATACCACAGGCCAAGCCAGAGTCCTACATAACGTGACGCCATCGGCCTCTCTCACGGTTTCGCCGCCTCCGGCGATCGAGTCGTCGATCGCGCCTGCGCGACCGAACGCCGATATGATGCGGGACGAACTCGGAGCCCGCAAACTCGGGTCACCGAACGATCGGGCCTGAAAGGGGAGTACGCCGGATTATTGCCGGACCATCGGTGGTGAGGATCGAAGGATGACGGACCGGCGGTTGTGGGCGGTTCTGCTGCCGGCGTGCCTCGTGTCGAGCGCGTGCGGAGGGCCGTCCGGACGCTGGAGCGAGACCGATTGGTGGGCGACGTATACGGCGCTCCCCGAGTGGGGCATGACGGCGATCAGCTCGGGTGCGCTCGACGATACCACGCAGCCGTTCCCCTCCATCCGACGCATTGCCGTTTCCCAGACGGGACGGGTCGCCGTAGTGCAGGAGGGGATCCCGGCGGTGTGGGTCTACGACGAGCGCGGACGGTCGCTGGGCCGCGTGGGCAGGTCGGAGATCATGGATCTTCGTGGCCCGAACCGCAGCCGGGTCTGGGCGGAACGCGCCGGCTGGCTCCCGGGGGACCGACTGTGGATTGCCGAACGCGGAGGCGACGTGGCGGTGTTCAGCCGCGATCTGGCGTTTTCGGACCTGTGGGAGATCCCCGACGCCGGGGCCCCGCTCACCGTGACGGAGAGGGATGGCGGACTGACCGCGCTACTGTTGTTGGCGGATGCTACCGGGCTCTCGCTTCGACGGAAAACTCGAGCGGGTGGTGGGATCGATCTTGAAGCCGTGGCGGCAACGGACACGATCGTCGCGTGTCCGGACGGGTCCTGCTACGTCACCGTGCGGGCGCAGGAAGACACGCTCGGGTTCGAGGTGGCGGGACACGGCATCGCCGGGCGGGAGGGCCCCAGCCGATTCCGGCTACCGCGAGCCCCCGATGGAACCCGGCCGACCGACGACGGGCCGCTGCCTCGTGCTGTTCGTCAGCTGGTCGTCGACGAGGCCGGGCGCACCTGGATCGGTCTGGCCGAAGACGATTCGGGGCGTGCGTACTGGCTGATCCTGGGCCCCGATGGCGCACCGATTGGGAGATTCCACCTCGCGGGTGGGCAGGAGGGCGTGCTGGCGTACGAGGGCGTCTTCTGGGCGCGCCGCGAGGCCGACGGGGTCACGTGGCTCCATCGCTACGAGTTTTCCGCCCCGTAGCGGCCGGAGGGCGGTCGAACGTCCCGCACCGCGCCTTCCCGCCAGACCCCTGCGCGCGGTGCACCCTACTTGTGCAGAGGTTCCCTAGAGTCGCGCGAACCGAAGCCGGTTCGCATTGGCCACGACCGTCAGCGAACTGAGCGCCATCGCGGCCTCCGCAAGAGCGGGATGGAGCAAGCCGAGGAACGCCAGCGGGATGGCGATCACGTTGTAGAAGTATGCCCAGAACAGGTTCTGTTTGATCTTTCCGAACGTGGCTCTGGCAAGTCTTGTCGCCCTCAGGACGGCGCTGAGGTCGCCGGAGACCAGGGTGACGTCCGCCGCCTCGATGGCGATGTCGGTCCCGCTCCCGACCGCCAGCCCCACATCGGCGACCTTGAGCGCCGGAGCGTCGTTGATCCCATCGCCGACGAACGCGACGGACGCGCCCTTCGCCTGTAGCTGCCGGATGGCGTCGACCTTGTCTCCCGGCAGCATTTGCGCGCGATAGTCCTCGATGCCCACGGCGGCCGCGACCGCCGCAGCGGTCGTCTCGGAGTCTCCCGTGAGCATGATCGTCGAGAACCCCAGACGGCGGAGAGACCGTACCGTGTCCGCCGCATCGTCACGAACCGGATCGGCGAGAGCCAGCGCCCCCAGCAGCTCATCTTCGAACGCGACCAGGACGACGGTGCGCCCGCCCTCCGCGAGTTGCGCGAGGGCCGGCCGGAACCCCTCGACGTCGATGTCGGCCTCGAGCATGAGTCGCTCGTTCCCGACGAGGACCGCTCTCCCGTCGACCTGTCCGCGGATGCCGCGACCGACAATGGCCTCGACCTCGCGAGCGGCGGGTGCCATCAGCCCCCGCTCGCGCGCGGCCGCCACGATTGCTCGTGACAGCGGGTGCTCTGAGTCGTTCTCGACGCAGGCCGCCAGCCGAAGCAGACCCATGTCGGCTGCCGACCGCACCGGCAGGCCCGATGCGTCGAGTCCGTCGCCCGCCCCTGCCACGGTCCGAATCTCGACCACAGCGGGTTCGCCGCGGGTCAGCGTCCCCGTCTTGTCGAAAACGAGCGTATCGGCGCCGTCGAGCGCCTGTATCGCCGCGCCATCCCGGATGAGCACGCCCCGGGTCGCACCGAGTCCCGTTCCGACCATAAGTGCCGTGGGGGTGGCCAATCCCAGAGCGCAGGGGCACGCGATGACCAGGACGGCTACCGCCGCGAAAACCGCGAGGGACACCCGCCCCAGACCCGGGTTCACCCAGGGGACGATGCCGGACGCCAGATCGGCGACTCGACCCAGTGGGCCGGGGAACAGGAGCCAGCCGACCAGGGCAGCCCCGGCGATGACCACGATGGCCGGGACGAAGACGGCCGTGACCCGATCCGCGAACTCCTGAATCGGGACCTTGCTCGCCTGCGCCTCCTCCACCTGGCGTACGACGCGGGCGAGGAACGTGTCGCTCCCCACTCCGGTCGCCCGGACGCGGATGACGCCCTGTTGGTTGACGGTCGAACCGATGACCTGGTCGCCCGCCTCCTTGTCCACGGGAATCGACTCGCCGGTGGCGAGAGATTCGTCGATCGCGCTTCGTCCCTCGACGATCTCTCCGTCGGTGGGAATTCGTTCGCCCGGCCGGACGATCATGACGTCGCCGACCACGACCTCTGATGTGGGAATCTCCAGTTCGGAACCCTCCCGCTCGACGCGAGCGACAGGGGCCTCGAGGGAGAGCAGCGCCTGGATGGCGGCGGACGCGTGGCCGCGGGCGCGCGTCTCGATGTATCTCCCGGTGAGCTGGATCGCGAGAATCATGGCGCCGATGCCAGCGTAGTTCATGATCCGGGGTGCAAACCCCAGCGTGTGGAGCGAGGCCCACGCCCCGGTAGCGATCGATACGCCCGCACCGAGCGCGATCAGGACGTCCATGTTGGGAACGCCGCCGCGCGCCGACCGGATTCCGCTGACGAATGTGGGTCGCCCGGGCCCGAGTGCCACGACGATCGCCAGCGCGGTAAGGCCGATGTCGAAGGCCAGATCACCGGGCCAGCGCACACCGAACCCCATTTCCGGGATCATCCAGAGCATGATGGGGACGGTGAGACCCCAGGCGAGCCACATCCGGCGCTTCGCATCGGCCAGCGAGGCGTCGGCCCGCTCCATGCGGGCCCGCTCGGCTTCCAGCGCATCTTCGGAGGACGGGGCGGGAGGGAGCAACTCATACCCCGCATCCTTTACGGCGGCCCGCAGGTCCGAGAACGTCACGGGCGAGTCGCCAACCTCGATCGTCGCAGATTCGGCCGGGAGGCTGACGGTCGCGTCGACGCCCTCCAGAGCGTTCAGGCTGCGCTCGACCCCGGACGAACACCCCGTGCAGTGCATGCCCTCGACGCGATAGACCTGTTTCATGATACCCCCATGATACCTCCCTGGAGAATCCGGGCGGGGCACGTTACGGGAACGCAGCCCCGGATCCAAGGCGAGGTGACACTCCGAGCTTGTGGGCCCTGAGCGCGCAACGCGAAGACCCGTAGCCGCATCCGCCCGGAGGAGTCTCCACGACGGAGACGGGGCGGTGCCGCCGCTGGACGAAAAGGCCGGTCCGCCACTAGAATCCGGGATGTTCAGACGAATCAAGCGGCTTCTCGACCAGACGCTCGATCACCTCGAGTCGATGATCGACGACGTGACCGACGACGACGTGGACCGGCTCATTCGGGCGATGCGTGACGAACTCGTCGAGACGAAGGCCCGAATCCCCGAGTTGGAGACGTTGCCCGCCCCCCTGATCGCCCGGGCCGACCGGGAGAAGGCCGAGGCCGAGGCCTGTGACCGTCGCGCGGCGCAGGCCCTCGAGATCGGCGATGCCGAGACGCAGGAGGTGGCCGAACGCTTCGCGGGGCAGCATCGACAGCGTCTGGAGGTCCTGGTCATGAAGGCCGAAACGACCCGCCAGGAGATCCTGCAGCATCGGGACGAAGCCGAGCAGATGACCGAGCAGCTCAAGGATGCGATGGCTCGGCGGGACACGATCGGCATCCAGCAGCGCCGGGCCCGGGCCATCGAGAACAAGACCTCGCGTTTCGACTCCGTCGACGCGTTCGATCGCATGGCGGACAGGATGGAAGGTGCTGCCGACGTCAACGACGCGGCCCGTGAACTCGACTTCGAGCTCGATCCGCTGTCCGAGCCCCCGCGTCGCGACTACGCGTCGGACAGGGCCATGCGAGAGGCCAAGGCGGAGGACCTTCTCGAAGAACTGAAGCGGCGGATGGGGACCGAAAAGTGAACCCCCTCGTCGCCGCGGTCATCGCGTACCCGGTGGCGTTGATCGCGATCGGTATCTGGCGCTCGCGTTCGGTGAAGAGCCACGAGGACTTCATGGTGGCCGGGCGGTCGGTGCCCGTCCTCATGCTCGTCGGTACCCTGGTCTGCACGTGGATCGGTTCGGGATCGCTGTTCGGGGGTGCCGGGTTGGCCTACAACACGGGCATCGCGGAACTGTGGTTCTCTTCGGGGGCCTGGATCGGCCTGATCTTCGCGTTCTATCTGGCGCCGAGGGTCCGTGGCATTGCCAGGTACACGGTTCCCGACCTGCTCGAGCAGCGCTACAACTCCGCCGCGCGGATCCTCGGGACGATCGCCATCATCCTCGCGTACGTCACGATCGCCGCCTACCAGTTCCGTGGGGGCGGGTGGATTCTGATGATCGTGACGGACGGTGCAATTTCGGCCGAGCTCGGGATGTTCATCACGTGTGCGACGATCGTGCTCTTCACGGCACTCGCGGGCATGGTTTCGATCGTCACCGTCGACATCTTCAACGGCATCATCATCACGCTTGGCGTGCTCTTCGCGCTCCCGTACATGGTGTTCTCCAACGGCGGGATCGGGGCGATTACGGCGGCGCTTCCGGCGGCGCACACGTCGGTTCTCGGCGGGCACAACCTCCTGTGGGTGTTGGGCGTGGCGATGCCGACGTTCCTCCTCGTACTCGGGGAGAGCGGGATGTATCAGAAGTTCTTCTCCGCGAAGGATGCCTCGGCAGCGAAGAAAGCCGTGGTCGGGATGCTGATCGGGATCGTGATCATCGAGGTCGCGATCGCGCTCCTCGGTGTCGTCGGTCGCGCCGTGTACCCCGAGTTGGCTACGGCGACGTTCGCAGGCGGTCGCGGCGCGTCGGAGACCGTCATCCTCCACATTGCGAAAAACGGCCTTCCGGTTCTTGGAGGGATGGTTCTCCTGTCGTCGGCGATCGCGATCGTACTCTCGACGGGGAACACGTTTCTCCTCGTGCCGTCGACGAACATCAGCCGCGACATCTACGAGCGGTACATCAACCCGGAGGCGTCGGACAGGGCGAAGCTCAACGTGCAGCGGGCCTTCGTCGTCCTGTTCGGAGGGCTCGGACTGGTGGTCCTCACACAGTTCGACAGCGTCCTCGCGATGGCGCTCTACGCCTACTCGTTGGTGGGAGCCAGCCTCACCCCGGCGCTGTTGGCGGCGTTCCTGTGGAAGCGGGTGACGCCCCAGGGCGGGGTGGCGTGTATCGCCGGGGGGCTCGGCAGCATCGTCGGGATCAAGACCCTGAGCGCGCTCGGCGTGAGCTTCAGCCTGACCCTCGGCGACACGGCGTTCGACTTCGCGTCGAGCGACTACATCGTGATTCCGGGTGTCCTCGTGTCGATCGGGCTACTCGTGGTCGTGAGCCTGCTCACGCCGCCGTCGCCAGAGGAGAAATGGGCGCCGTTCTTCCAGAAGCCGGGTGCCGAGACCGCATAGTCCGCCCTTCCGTTACACCACACTAGTCGTTCGCCCAGAGTGAACGGGTCAATCCCTCTCGAAAACTCGACCCGGGCGCAAAATATCCGCCCCAGAGGGCCATGACGTTCTGCTGCCCCACGTCGGTTTGATCGAGGCTGAGTTTCGCCTCGCCGGTCTGTCTGTAGGTGGTCCGTAACGTCTCGCCCAGCACGTGATACGTGAGCCGGTCTCCCTTCTTGATGCCTCGATCGGAGAGGAACGCGAACCACTCGGGCAGGCTGCCGGTGACCTGCTGAAACGTATCGGGATCGATCCAGCCGGCGTCCCGGGCGTGGCCCATGTCCTCCCCGGCGCCGTCGAGAAACTGCTCGAGCGTGACGTCGCGGAGAAACTCGATCTCGGCCACGCCTTCGGCCGCGTCGCTGACGATTCCGGCAACCGCCTCCTCCTGTTCACGGCTGTACCGAGACTCTGCATCCAGCACCGTCGCGAGCCGGCCCGCGGTCGCTCGATCGACGCGGACCGTGAGCAACAGCACGTCGACCTTGAGAAAGGTCCGCTCGAGCTTGTACTCCATGGTCGAGCCGGGTCCGTCCGGAAGCATCTCCAGTCCGGGCGGGGCGGCGTCCTGGGCGGTGACACTGCGTGGCAAAGAAAGGGGAAGCAGTGACGCCCCAATACCGATTGCGAACGCGGCCCCCTTAGCCGTCACGGTCCAGCCTCGCGACGACATCTCGCCCTTTGATCTGCTTCCCACTCAACCCCCTCAATACCTCGTCGACTACCATCGAATCGATATCGATCAGCGAGAACTTCTGCTTAATCTCGATTTTTCCGATCTGCCCGCCGACCGCTCCCGTCTCGCCAGTGATCGCACCCACGAAGTCGCCGGGCGCCACCCCGTCCTGACGGCCGACGTTGACAAATACCTTGCTCCAGGTCGAACGGGTGGCCCGTTCCGCGTCACGTGACGTCGGCCCCGGCGTCACGCGGCTGCCCCGAGTCTCCCTACCGGGCGGAGCGGGTGCAGGTTCCGGCTTCCCGGGTCCCCTGTCTCGCAACAGCGTGGCCAGCGCGGCGCTGACGCGGTCGAACCCATGCTCTTCGATGAGCGGCTCGATCAGCAGCGCCCCACCCGCCAGGTCTCGCTCTACCAGGGTGTCCTCGATGGTCGCACGAAAGGCCTCGACCTCCCCGCGGTGTCTGCGCGGCGTGTCTGGCAGGCCGCGGACCGGCCACCCGACCCGCGCTCCGAGCACTTCGAGCTGGGCCACGTGGCGTGGAGCGACGATCACGGCTCGCGGTTTCGCGCCGCCGAGAGCTGCGGTGAGTTCCTCGGCCGTCCACGGTAGACCGAACACAGCGGCAGGGCCGCCGCCAGCGTCCGCGACCGGCGCGTTCGTCAGCTCGTGAATGGAGATCCCTGCCGAGGCGGCTCCCGTCGCCACCTCGAAGCCCTCGATCGAGAGCGCGTCGGCGATCCCCGCCGAAGCATCCGGACCGTCGCACCAAACCGTAGCCCCGTTCGCGGTAGTCTCCGCAGCCCAGAAGTGAAGGAGCTCGACGAGTCGGACCAGTCGCCCATCGTGACTGGCGGCTGTCGCATAACGGAGCGGGGCACCGGTTGCCTGAACCCTGTCTTCGGGGTCGGCCGGAAAGAGCTCGCCGGGCCACTTGCGAGCGCGAGGAAGCAGTCGCTCGACGAGACCGTCGAACGCTCGGTCTCGCCGGTGGGTGGCCGCGATTCGCCGCAGGTCGGTGCCTCCCGCCTGGAGCAGGCCCTCCACTGCGGGCCATTCCGCCTCGAGGCTCGCAACATCGTCGATGGCGAGGAGCCGCAGGTTGGACAGGGAAGCCACCCCCGACCGGATGTCGGCAAGGAGTCGGGAAGGTGTCGCGACTACCACGGCTCGCTCGGGCAGCCCCGCCCCCGTCGCCGAACGCTCCTCGGTCCACAGCACGGTCTCCCAACCCAGCGCCGACCCGGTTCGCTCGATCGACCGTGCCAGGCGACGGGCGCGGTCGGGCGATGCGACCAGGATGAGCGCGAGCCCCGGGTCGTCCCCCGCCAGGTCGTGGATCGCGGCCGCCGAATAGAGCCGGCACAGGTGAGCGCCCTCCCCCGCCACCAGCGCCATGTGGTGGCCGCGCTCAATCGCGGCGGCGAGGCCTTCGACCGCCTCGGGCAGTCGTTCTGCCGGCGATCGCGCCTCCAGTAACCGCTGGATCGCGGGGAATTCCGTCGTGTCCATCATGCAGACGTGTGCCTCGTGCAGGGGCGGGCCCCGTCGGGAACCGCCGTCGATGTGCGCCGGACCTGTTTTCACGCCGCACCAGCATGACGGGTAGTGCCACTCGGCGACGGCGTCAAACGTTTGACGCCATCGGCCCCGGGCTCCTACCCTTGCCGTCCCAACCCCGGTTCCGAGGAGTTCAAGACCGCGTGGCTGATATCCTCACAGGAATCCAGAATACGGTGTGGGGCATCCCCCTCATCGCCCTGCTGCTGCTTACGGGGCTCAATTACACCATTCTGCTGCGCGGATTACAGTTCCGTCGGTTCGGCCATGGTCTGTGGCTCGCCTTCGTACGCCGCAAAGAGGAGGGGGGGGAGGGCGAGGGCGACGTCTCGCACTACCAGGCCCTGATGACGGCCCTCGCCAGCACGGTGGGGATCGGCAATATCGTCGGGGTCGCGACGGCTCTGGGCGCCGGAGGACCCGGAGCGCTCTTCTGGATGTGGGTGGCCGGGCTTCTCGGGATGGCGACGAAGTATGCCGAGGCGGTGCTCGGGGTCCGGTTCCGAGAGACCGATCAGCGCGGCGAGAAGGCCGGCGGACCGATGTACTACCTGGAGCATGGTCTCGGAGGGGGACGTCTGGGCCGTGTGCTCGCCGTCTCGTTCGCTGCGTTCGCCGCCGCGGCCGCGTTCGGGATCGGAAATGCGGTCCAGTCGCAGGCGGTCGCATCCGCGCTGCACGATTCGTTCGGAGTCGCCAAATGGCTCACCGGCGTCGTGGTGGCGGTCGGCGTCGGGGCGGTGGTGCTCGGAGGGATCCGGTCGATCGGCCGGTTCGTGGGCGTGTTCGTGCCCGTGATGATCCTCCTGTACCTGACCGGCGCGGGGCTCCTGCTGATTCTCAATGCCGAGCAGGTTCCGGCCGCGCTCCGCCTCGTCTTCGATAACGCCTTCGGTGGACGCGCCGCAGCGGGAGGGGCTCTCGGGTATACCGTCCTGCAGGCGGTCCGATTCGGGGTGGCTCGAGGGATCTTTTCCAATCAGGCGGGTCTGGGTACCGGCGGCATCGCCGCGGCGGCGGCGCAAACCAGGGAGCCCGTACGCCAGGCCCTGGTGTCCATGACCGGGACGTTCATCGACACGATCGTGATCTCTACGTTTACGGGTCTCGCCATCTTGTCGACCGGCGCATTCGAGTCGGGACGCGGCGGGGCCAACATGGCCCAACTGGCGTTCGAGATGGGCCTGCCTGGAGGGATCGGGGGGGGCTTCGTCGCTGTCGCGCTCACGCTCTTCGCGTTCAGCACGATGATCGGCTGGTCATACTACGGCGAGCGCAGCTTCGCCTATCTGGCCGGCGAACGATCCATCGGGCCGTACCGGTTCGTCTTCGTGCTTGTCGTCGGGTTCTCGGCGGTGATTGATCTCGACACCGTGTGGCTGGTGTCGGACATCCTCAACGCGCTGATGGCGGCGCCGAACCTGCTTGGCCTGCTGCTGCTGTCCGGGATCGTCCGCCGCGAGACCCGCTTGTACTTTTCAAGGAAGATGTAGGCGTCGGTATTCGACCCGCCGGGCTACCCGCGGAACCGGGGGTAGTGCCCGAGGTCGTAGGCGCGGATCGAGAGCACGCCGCGAGGCCGGACGCCGAGCTGCTCCAGAGACTGCGACTCGTCGACGATCTCCCGCTCCTCGTACTCGGCGTAGAAATCGGCGGGGTCGTCGGACTCGCGCTGCAGCAGCTCCCGGATTCCGAGCACCTTTGCCTCGTTCACGCTCATGCTCGCAGGCAGTTCGGCCACGTGTTCGAGCCAGCGGTCCGGCATGAGCAATCGCACGGTGATGTGTACCTCGGAGGCAGCCATGGCGTCCTTTCTTCGACGTCCCGGGGGTATACTGCGCCTCAGTGACTCCGGAGCGTGTACAGGAAGCGTTTCGCCAGGTCGGTGACATCCAGCCCGGCGACACGGTCGGTCTCGACGTGGACGTTGGTATGCCCGCCGTCCCGATCGACCGAGAAGCGGGCAAGTCCGATCTGGCCCGCGAACGTAATGGACAGAGGACTTTCCTCACGGATCCGAAGGCTGGAGTGCTCTTCGAAGAACCGCTTCGCGCGGTCGAGCACGTCTTCCGGGGAGATCTCGGTGATCGTGATGTAACGCATGTTGCTTCCTCGCCTGAACGCACGCGAGCCTCCCACGTGCGACATGCCGCATTTCTTCAACACCTCTCCGGGTGACGAATCGCGGCGGAAAATTAGCCCGCCGGAACACTCCGTCAACCAGCGTTCGCCGGGCATGGCCATGCGGCCTGTTCCGGGATACCATCTCGGGCTTGCGGCCGGCGTTGCAAACGAGTCGACTCCGGTGCTCCGTGGACCTGCAAAACGAGAAAAGCTGCAAGCGATGTCGGACATTACTCCGTTCGGAAAGTATTTCCTCCCCGGGCCGACCGAGGTCAGTCACGACGTTCTGCACGCGATGGCGCAGCCCGTCATGGGTCACCGCAGCCCGGAGATCAGTGTTCTCATGGAGAGGATGCAGGTCGGGCTGTCGGAGTTGTTCGTCACGGCTCGGCCAGTCTTGATCGCGACGTCATCGGCCACCGGAATGATGGAGGCCGCGATTACGAACCTGACGCGCGAACGCGTCCTCTGTCTTTCGTGCGGGTCGTTCAGTCACCGCTTCTACGACATAGCGAAAGCGACGGGTCGCGCGGCCGACGTTCTCGAGGTGGCGTGGGGTCAGCCCAATACCCCCGACTCGCTGCGGGCCGCACTTACGGCCGACCCCGGCAAGTACGATCTGGTCACGGTCGTGCATTCGGAAAGCTCCACCGGGGTTCTGAACCCGCTCGCCGATCTGGCGGCCGTGGTCCACGAGTTCGATGACGTTCTGATCGCCGTCGACACCGTGTCGTCGCTGGCCGGCGCCCCCGTCCTCACCGACGAATGGGGGCTCGATTTCGTTCTGACGGGTTCGCAGAAGGCGGTGGCGGTGCCGCCTGGACTGGCATTCGCCGTGGCCTCGGAACGGGCCATGGAACGCGCGGCTCAGGTGGAGAACCGCGGGTTCTACTTCGATCTGTTGAAGTTCGAAAAGAATCTGGTGGAACGATCGCAGACGCCAAACACGCCCGCTGTTTCGTTCTTCTTCGCCCTCGATGCACAGCTCGAGCGCATTCGGTCCGAAGGCCTCGAGGCTCGTTGGGCCCGCCACGCCTCGATGGCGGCGCGGACCTACGCGTGGGTGGCGGAGACGGCGGAGCGCACTCGACGCGACTACCGGTTGCTTGCCCCCGAGGGCTACCGATCGCCGTGCGTGACGTCCATCATGCTTCCGGAGGGGCTGACGGGGCCGGACGTCGTGAGCCGGGCGGCACGACACGGGTTCACAATCGCGACCGGATACGGGAAGTTGAAAGAGCCATCGTTTCGCATCGGCCACATGGGCGACCACACCCTCGAGGAGTTGGAGGAACTATTGAGCGCGCTGGATGGTGAATTGTGAGTAGAGGAATCAGTCCCGGCGCCGGGAAGCGACTCATCATCGCCGACCCTCTTCGGCCGGAGGGGATCGAGGTCTTGAGGGCCGCAGCGGGTCTCACGGTCGAGGATCACACCGAGGACGATCGAGCGTCGCTCGCCAGCGCGCTCGCCGGAGCGTCGGGACTGATCGTGCGCAGCCGGACGGTTGTCGACGCTGAGTTGATCGAGGGATCCGACTCCCTCGAAGTGATCGGTCGCGCCGGCGTCGGCGTGGACAACATCGACATCGAGGCGGCCACGCGACGGGGCATCGCGGTTCTCAACGCCCCGGCTGCGAACACCTACTCTACGGCCGAGCTGGCGTTCGCCCTCATCCTCGCGGCGGCACGCAATATTCCGGAGGCCGACGCCTCGGTTCGCGCCGGGGAGTGGAAGCGTAAGGCCCTCAAGGGTAGCCAACTGTTCGGCAAGACGATCGGCGTCGTCGGGGCCGGACGGATCGGGGCCGAGATGGTCAGGCGAGCCCGCGCGTTCGGCATGCGCGTTCTGGCCTTCGACCCATACGTGACGGCAGAGCGCGCGAATGAACTGGGTCTGGCTCTCGTGTCCCTGGAGAAACTTCTCGAGAGCTCCGACATCGTGACCGTCCACGTCCCGCTGACGGAGGAGAACCGGGGGTTGATCGGCGAGGCGCAGATCGCACGCATGCCGGATGGCGCGATGCTGATCAACGCCGCACGCGGTGGGTTGATCGATGAGAGCGCTCTGGCCGAGGCGCTCGTGTCCGGCAAGTTGGGGGCGGCCGGCCTGGACGTGTACGAGCGTGAGCCGCTGCCCGAGGATTCGCCGCTTCGGTCTGCGCCGAATCTCGTCTTCACGCCGCACATCGGCGCGTCGACCGCCGAAGCTCAAGTCGAGGTGTCGCGCCAGATCGCGGTGGCGGTGCGCGACGCGTTGTTGTCGGCCGACTTTCAGACCGCTCTGAACGCGCCCTATGAGGCTGGCGAGCGGGGCCGAGTGGCTCCCGTAATGGAACTCGGGCGGCGTCTCGGCACCCTGCTCGGCCAGCTCGACGACGGCCGCTGGGAGCGAGTCGAGGTTCAGTACGCGGGGGCCATTCCGGGAGTGCTGCGGCCGCTCACGGCCGCCGCGATCGAGGGCTTTCTGGCGCGCCGAGTCGAGCCACCGATCAACGTCGTGAATGCGCTTTCGATTGCAAGTGAGCGGGGCATCGATGTCGCGCGAGTCCGGACCGGCGCGATTCGTGACTACACCAACCACGTGCGGCTTCAGGCGACCCGGCCGGGGTCGGAGGAGCTGATCGTGGCGGGAGCGTTGCTGGGTGACGGCGAGCACACTCGGATTGTCCGCATCGGGCGCTTCCACGTGAACGTCGTTCCTCAGGGAACACTGCTGCTGATCCACAATGAGGATATTCCCGGAGTGATCGGTGAGGTGGGAACGCTTCTCGGAGCCGCCGGCATAAACATCGCCGAGTATCACCAGGCCCGTTCGGAAGCAGGTGGCACGGCGCTCGGCGTCGTCCGGATCGACGGGATCGTCCCGGTGAGCACCCTCGAGGCGATTCGCGCGCTGGATGCCGTCGAGCAGGCCAGGCAGATCGTCTTCGACAGCTAGAAGGCTGTTGAAACCCGACCTGACGTACTTCTCGACGGCCTCCTAACGAGGTGTCCAGCGTCGGGCCAGGTCGGGCGCCGGGGGGGGAACTCGGTCGGGGTGGAACAGGCCGGCGAGGATCTCGACGCCGGTGACGAACCGCGGGCCCGAGCGGTTGAAGTACGCGGACGCATCGACCACGAACGCACGACCGTCGGTGATCGCCCGAGGCGCGACGGCGGCCAGTCGCTCGGCAACGGCGTCGGCGTCGGCTGACGCCGCCTCGAGGCCGTATCCGCACGGCATGATCACCAGCACGTCGGGGTCGAGGCCTTCGAGTTCCTCCCAACCCACCCGTGCCGAGGAACGGCCCGCCTCCCCGGCCAGGTTGACGCCGCCCGCCACCTCCACCATCTCGGGCACCCAGTGCCCCGGAGTGAACGGTGGATCGAGCCACTCGATCGCGAGCACCCGCGGGGACGCGGCGTCGGCCACGGATCGCGCGATGCGGACCAGGCGGCCCTCGATTCTGTCGCGGGCCGCACGCGCACCTTCTGTCACCGCTGCCGCCGCTCCCACCTGATCGATCGAAGCCAGGATATCGTCGATCGTGTGCGCGTCCAGGGAGACGATCGCGGCGTCCATTCCACGCGCCTCCAACTCCTGCTCCACGCCATGCGTCGGCACCGCGCACACCTCGCACAACGCCTGGGTGAGGATGATGTCGGGAGCGAGTTCCTCCAGCAGGTCGCCATCGATCTCATAGACGCTGCCGTGCTCGAGCATGACATCCCGCACGGCCCGGTCGATCTCACCGCTGGTGAGTCCCTCGGGATCGAAGCGCGGCCTGCTGGCCCGTGGCCGGTCGAGCAAGCTCTCCGGGAAATCGCATTCGTGCGAGATGCCGACCAGCCGCGGCCCGAGCCCGATCGCGTCGACGATCTCCGTTCCCGAAGCCAGGAGAGAGACGATGCCGCTCAATAGACCTGCATGTCGGGGTCGAAGGCCTCGGCCCACGCGAGGATCCCACCCGCCAGGTTGACCACGTCCTCGTATCCCGCGGACTGGAGGTACGCGACGGCAGTGGTACCTCTCGGACCGGACCGGCAATGGATGATGACCGGCCGATCTCGGTCGAGATCGTCGAGGGCCTCGGGGAGGGTCTGCAACGGAACCAGCCGAGCCCCGGCATCCGCGAGATTACAGATTTCCCACTCGTAGTCTTCGCGCACGTCGATCAACTGGAAGCTCTCCCCCTCGTCCAGCCGGCGCTTGAGTTCCACGACGTCGATCTCCGGGTTGACCACCGCCGCCTCCGTATCCGATCGGTTGGGATCGCCCGTCTCGTTCCCACAAAAGCGCTCGTAGTCGATCAGTTCCGTGACGGTCGGGTTTTCACCGCACACGGGACACTCAGGATCGGGCGAGATGTTCAGCGATCGGAATTCCATCCGCAAGGCGTCGATCAGAAGAAGTCGGCCGGCCAGCGAGTCTCCCGCCCCGAGGATCCATTTGATGACCTCCGTGGCCTGGATCGCTCCGACGATTCCGGGGAGCACCCCGAGCACGCCCGCCTCCGCACAATTCGGGACGAGCCCGGGCGGAGGCGGTTCACGAAACAGACACCGATAGCACGGTCCATCCGCCGTGGCGAAGAGGGACGCCTGTCCCTCGAAACGAAGGATCGCTCCGTACGCGAACGGGATCCCTAGAAAAATGCATGCATCGTTGACCAGATACCGCGTCGGAAAGTTGTCGGACCCGTCGACCACGATGTCCCAGCCCTCCATAATCTCGAGGGCGTTGGACGAATCGAGGCGAGTTTCGAACGTCTCGATGCGCACGTTCGGGTTAATGGCCGTGAGCCGCTCGGCGGCGGATTCCAGCTTGGTGCGTCCGATCGCTTCGGTGTCATGAAGGATCTGGCGCTGAAGATTGGACAGTTCGACGACGTCGTGATCGACCAACCCGAGCCGACCGACGCCCGCCGCCGCCAGATAGAGTGCCGCCGGCGATCCCAGGCCCCCCGCGCCAATGAGCAGCACACCCGCGTCCTTCAGGCGCATCTGCCCCTCGGGGCCGACCTCGGGGATGCTTAGATGGCGTCCGTAGCGTTGAATCTCTTCGGATGAGAGAACGTGCCGAATCCCGCGTTTCTCCGTCATGCGATCTCTTCGGCTACCCGCCCGCGATCGACGGCACGATGCGAATCTCGGCGCCGTCCCGGAGCGGCGGCTCCTCTGTCGCATCCGTCACCCGGCGGTTGTCGACGAATACGTTCACGAACGGCCGGAGGATGCCGGGGTCTCGAAAGAGCAGCCGATCGAGGTCGGGGTGTCGAGCGGCCAGCGCGAGCAACGCGTCCGAAACCGAGCCGGCATCCACCATGACCGTGGATGCCCCGCCGCTCCGCTCGGTGAGCGCCGCCGGAAGGTGAATGAGAATCGAGGACATGTCCGTCCCTACGCGGGGCGCCGACGCGCGGTCACGCCGTCAAACCGCCGTGGCGATGGAATCGCGGAGGGCCGCGAAGTTCGCGGCGATTCCCGGTTCCCAACGGAAGACGGATGAGCCCGCGACGAACACCGTGGCGCCGGCAGAGGCGGCGAGCGGAGCCGTCTCCGGGCCGATCCCTCCGTCTACCTGGATCGGGACGTCCGGCAGCCCGCGATCGGCGATCATGCGCTTGATCCTCCCGATCTTCGGGAGCGCCTCGACGATGAACTTCTGCCCGCCGAACCCGGGATTTACGGTCATCACGAGGATGAGATCGACATATCCCAACACCTCCGCGATCGCGGAGGCGGGTGTCGCGGGATTGACCGCGACGCCCGCGTAGCAACCGACCTCACGAATGCGGTGCAGGTCTCCGTGAAGGTGGGTGGAGGCCTCGACGTGGATCGTAATCAGATCGGCGCCGGCCCGAGCGAACGGCTCGATGAAAACCTCGGGGTTCGAGATCATGAGGTGAACGTCGAGGAACGTACCGGTGACAGCGCGGAGCGACTCCAGCACGGGGAGGCCGATACTGATGTTCGGCACGTAGTGGCCGTCCATCACGTCGAACTGAAACCACCTGGCGCCGGCCTGCTCGGCTTCCGTCACTTCCGCTCCGAGCCGGGCGTAGTCCGCAGCCAGGACCGACGGAGCGATGACCATCCCGCCGGGCATCGGCACGGCATCGCGGAGTTTCTCGGTTGCCACTTCCTGGTCCTCCCGCGGGGACGCCCGCGTCAAGAGTCGTCGCTCACCAAACTAAATGATGCCGAGCCGGGTCCCCACCTTCTTCAACGCCGCGAGCGCGGTGTCCAGGTGATCCCGTTCGTGTCCGGCCGAGACCTGACACCGGATCCTCGCCTCACCCCGCGGAACCACCGGAAAGCCGAACCCGATGACGAATACACCCTCGTCGAGCAACTGCTTGCTGAGATTCAGGGCGTCGGCCGTCTCGCCGATGATCACGGGAACGATCGGTGTCCCGCCGGGGATCGGTGCGTAGCCGAGCTCGATCAGCCCCTCGCGAAAGTACTCGGTGTTGTCGCGAAGCCTGGTCACCATCTCCGGGTGGTTTTCCAACCGGTCGATGGCGGCGAGGGCACCGCAGGCGGAGTGCGCCGGGATCGCGTTCGTGAACAGCTGCGTGCGCGAGTTCTGGATCAGATAGTCGACGACCGCTCGCGAACTGGCGGTGAACCCGCCGGCCATCCCGCCGAGCGCCTTCCCCAACGTCGACACGATAATGTCGACTTCGCCGTGCATCCCGAAATGCTCGGGCGTCCCCCGGCCGGTGTCACCGAGCACGCCGGTCGCGTGTGAATCATCGACCGTCATGATCGCGTCGTACCTGTTGCACAGCTCCCGAATATCGGGAAGAGGAGCGATCTCCCCTTCCATTGAAAACACGCCGTCGGTAATCACGAGCCGGTGGCGAGCGTCGCGAGTCGACTCGAGGGCTTCCTTCAGCGACCCCATGTCGTTGTGCTCGTAAATCCTCCGCTGCGACTTCGAGAGCCTCATCCCATCGATGATGCATGCGTGGTTCAAACGATCGGAGATGATGACGTCGTCCGGACCCAGAAGCGGAGCGAACAACCCTTCCGCTGCGTTCCAGGCGGACGTGTAGGTGAGCGAAGCAGGGACCTCGAGAAAATCCGCGATTCGCGACTCGAGTTCCCGGTGGACGTCGAAGGTCCCGCAGATGAACCGGACCGAGGATGTTCCCGCGCCATACCTGTCCGCGCCGTCCTTTACCGCCTGCACAACGGCGGGATCGTCGCACAGCCCGAGGTAGTTGTTCGAGCACAGATTGATCGTGTCGCCGTACCCGTCGATGTCCACCACCGCCGCCTGACGACCCATGATATGGAGAAGTGTTTTGTGAACTCCCCGCTCGTACATGTCGCCCAGCTCACCGCGCAGCCTCGTCTCGAACCCCCTGTTCACGTTCGCCGCGGCTACGTCACTCTCGTCGTAGAGCGTCATGCGCATCTTTCAGTCAAGGTTACGGGTCTGGCGAACGATACCAATCGGCCGCTTCCCGGTCGGTCACCCAGGCGGTGTCGACGCGGATCCTGGGGCGTGATCCCCAGCTTCCGCAGGAGGAGAATCCCCTGAGTCTCCCGCGCACGTAGACCACGCGATCGGCGCCCGCGACGTCGAGGATCTCCGCGGGAGCGCCGGAAAGCGCGAACAACCGCTGGCCACCGATCCAACCGGGTCCAAAGAAAACGCATCCGGCGACTTCGCGCACGGTGCCCTCGCCCCTGGTACCGATTCGTGAGAACGGGCCGGAGTCGGTCGCGACCAGCGTGCCGAGATCGCGGCCATCCGCAGTGCGGACCACGAAGGTTCCCGCGTTCTCGATCGTCAGCGGGCGGGCCTCGTAGAAGCTGATGCGCTGGTTCGCGCAGACCGCGTTGAAGGTGCTTCGCCGGGCCGTCAGGGTGATCGTGCCCCCGGCCACCACAACCGTCGCGGTATCGAGGCGCCCACATGCCGTGGGGGTGATCGGTCCGGCGAACTCGAACAGAAACGTGGCACCCACCCTCACCGTGTCGGGGAAGGCCGCCCACGTGACGAGCCCTGCACTCGGTGTCGGCTCGCCGGTCCTCCAGCAGCCCGCACTCAGGAGGGAGATCAGAGCGAAGGTCGCCAGTGGAGCCGGTCTGGCGTGTCTGGAAGCTCGCACCCGGGGAGTCAATCGAACGAGAGCACGACCTTGGCCGCCTCTCCACTCTTCATCGCGGATATGCCCTCCTCGATCCGGTCGAAGGGTAACCGGTGTGTTATGACAGGCTCGATGTCGAGGAGGCCGGCCGCGAGAAAGTTCCGCATCTCGATCCACGTGTCGTACATCAGGCGTCCGACGACGCCGTACACGTGGAGTCCCTTGAAGATCACGTCTCGCGCGAGGTTGATCTCGACGGCCCCTTTCGGGAGCCCCAGAAGCTGGACGTGGCCGCCGTTTCGACAGGAGCGGAACGCCGATGCCAGACCGGCGGGGTGACCGCTCATCTCGCAAACGACATCAGCTCCGTATCCGCGCGACAATTCCGCGATGGCGCGGCTCACGTCATCGGCGGTCGGATCGATGCACGCGTGGGCGCCCATCCGCTCGGCGAGCGCTCGCCGAGCGGGTGTCGGCTCGACGGCGATCACCTTCGATGCTCCGGCCGCCCGCGCGATCCCGACCGCGAAGAGCCCGATCGGTCCGCACCCTATGATTGCCACTACGCGACCGGCGACCTCGCTGTGGAGTACGGTGTGGAACGCGTTCCCCAACGGGTCGAACAGCGCCGCATGGTCATCCGATATGGACTTCGGGATCGGGATGATGTTCGAGGCCGGAATCGATACGAATTCGGCAAACGCGCCGTCGCGGTCGACGCCGATGATCTCGGTTTCGCGACAGACGTGGGACTTTCCGGTACGGCACAGCTCGCAGTGCCCACATACGAGATGCCCTTCGGCGGACACACGGTCGCCGGTCGTGACGTTCTCGACGAGCGCGCCGGTCTCCACGACCTCCCCCATGAACTCGTGCCCCAGCACGAGCGGAGGGTGGATCCGGCTTTTCGACCACTCATCCCATTCGTGGATGTGGAGATCGGTGCCGCAGATTCCTGCCTTGCGCACACGGATGAGAACCTCGTCGGAGCGGATCTGCGGCTCGTCCACGTCGGCGATCGTCAAACCCGGCGCGGCGTCCTGTTTCGTAATTGCTTTCATTGGAACCGGGATGTCCTTGTTCTCAGTAGCATGACAGGTGCTTCCGGGAATCGGGGCGCGTAATGTGCCGGGGCCGGTGAACCGGCGGCAAGCACGACGGGGGGGGGAACCTCCGACACCGAGGTTTCGTACGACATCACAGGGCGAGACTGGAAGGCTGTTGAAGAAGTACGGTGGGTCGCGCGCAGGGGTCTCGCGTGTGTTCAGTCAAGGAACGAGGACGAGTCGTAGCCGTAGCTACGTCGAGGACGAGAGACGATGGATCAACCATGCGACACCCCTGCGCCGATCATGATGAATGACTTGGGCAACCCGTACGACGGTTACGGCGGCACAGCCCCGTCTCCATCGTTGATACTCCTCCGAGTAGCTACGGCTACGCGTCGTCGTATCGCCTTGGATCCGGGGCTGTGTCGACGTAACGCGACCCACCGTACTTCTTCAACAGCCTTCTAGATCTGACGAAAGTGCCCCCGGACGAGAGAGGAGCGATGACCACGACGGCGGTCGAGGCGAAGCGGGAATCGGCCTCGGAGCGACACGCACGCGAAGATCGCGCGGCGTGGCGTGCCGGCATGGTGGCCTCGCTGCTTCTCCACGTTGCGCTGTTCGTCCTGGTGAGGGGCGAGCTTCCCCTCGTCCCGGAGCAACGGGAAGGGGCTGCAAACCCGAAGCTGGTCGGGGGCGGGGGCGCGCTTCAGGTGACGAACGCGGTCCTCCCGGCGACGCGCGAGATCCCGCCTCCACCCAAACCCGTCGTGGCCATCGAAACCCCCAGGGTGGAGATCCGCGACGTCCAGGCGTCCATGCCCGGTCCCGATCTCACGCTGGCAGTGCAGGTCGCCTCGTTCCCGGGGGTCGGCGGCGGCTCGGGGAAGGGGGACGGGGGCGACGGAGTGGGCTCCGACGACTACGTATCTCCCATGCCGCGGTCGGTTCTCCCGTATTGGGATCCACCGAAGTCTGTTCGCGGCCTGGAGGTGACCGTCCGGATCCATGTCGACGCCTTCGGGAAACCGACGGGCGAGGTACAACTCGTCCCCCCAACCCCCGATCGCCGCTTCAATCGTGAGATCGAGGATCGGGTTCGGCGCATGGAGTACCGCCCGGCGTCCCGGGACGGGGTGCCGGTGGACGGTTGGGCCGAGATCACGTTCATCTTCTAGCAGGCTGAGAGAGGCGGCGATTTGATGATTCGTTGAACGCCGGGCGCACCCTGAATGCTCACTCGTTCAGGGGAGTCGCCGTTGTGGGATCTCAATCATGCCGAGCGGCGCGCACTCGCCGCGTCCGTCTTTCTGGTCGGCCTCGCCGGCGTTTCGCGTCTTGCATGGACGCCGCCGCGTGCCGAGCTGGAATGGCGATCCGTCAGCGCCACTTCCACGACGGAGCCTCCGGTGGATGCGGTGGCGGCGGCGCTAGTGATCGAGGCGCGAGCACAGACGCCGCTCGGCCCGGGCGAACGCATCGACATCGGGTCCGCACCGGTGGAAGAGCTTCGGCGATTGTCGGGAGTCGGCCCGGGCCTCGCCGTGGCCATCGTTCGAGAGCGCACCGCTCGACCCTTCCGGTCGACGGCGGACATCGAGCGCGTTCCCGGCATAGGACCGGCCACCGCCGACCGACTGAAGGACATGATTCTCGTGACGCCGCCGGCCGGCCCGGTCGAACTCCAACGACCCTCGTCTGGAAGCGGCTGCGGAAGTGCGTCGGTAGACATCAACGCGGCGGGTTCCGGCGATCTGCAGCGGCTTCCCGGCGTCGGGCCCACGATGGCGGCCCGCATCCTCGCGTTGCGGGTCGAGCGCGGTCGGTTCTCGAGCACGACGGAAATCGCGGACGTCAAAGGCATTGGCCCCGCTTCGCTTTCGCGGATACAGCCCCTGATCTGCGTGCAGTGACCGAACCTCGACGACTCAGCTGATGCGCGCTGCGGGATCGGGAAAAGGCATGCTTCTTGACCTCCGAAGCGTCTAACTCACGCGGATTCCTTGTTCTACACCGCCTTCGACAGCGATTGGGCCGAAGCGAGGACCATGACCCCCGAGACCGATATCGCACAGAGCCAGCCGATCACGCTGCCGCGGGACGAGTTTACGTCCGGCGAACGCAGGGTGATCCAGCGATTGCTCACGGATGACCTGATCACGACTGACGATCTGGAGAAAGCCCGGGTCGAACAGCGCGAATCGGGCATGCGTATCGGGTACTGCCTCGTGTCTCTCGACCTCATCCCCGAGAACGACCTGACACGGATCGCCGGGCAGGAGCACAGGGTTCCGGCCATCGACCTCAGCCAGGTGGAGGTCGACGCGAAGATCCTCATGCTGATTCCGGCGGATTTTGCAACCAAGCACTTCGTTTTGCCGCTACGTCGCCTGGGCCGGACGCTGACGGTCGCGATGGCCGAGCCGACCGACCTGAACATCGTCGACGACCTGAAGTTCATCACCCGGTTCGACATTGAACCGGTCGTCGCGGGCGAATACACGCTCCGCCAATACATCGAGAAGTCGTATGAATCGGCGACCGGCAAACTCGGGGAATTGCTGAGCGAGCTCGAGAACGAGGAGGTCGAGCTTCTCCAGGACGAGGCCGAAGAGGAGTACACGGACGCGGCGTTGCGGGCGCAGGTCGAAGAGGCGCCGGTCGTCAAGCTGATCAACGGGATCCTCGGTGACGCGGTACGTCGGGGAGCGTCGGATATCCACGTAGAGCCTTACGAGCGGGAGTTGCGGGTTCGCTACCGGATCGATGGTGCTCTCCAGGAGATCATGCAGCCGCCCATGCGGATGACTGCGGCGCTGACGTCGCGTCTGAAGATCATCGCTGATCTCAATATCGCCGAGCGCCGAGTTCCGCAGGACGGCCGCATCAAGATGAAGATCGGCCAACGGGTGATCGACTTCCGGGTGTCCACGATGCCGACCCTGTACGGGGAGAAGATCGTCCTTCGAATCCTCGACCGTGGCAACCTCGCGCTCGATCTCGAGGCCTTCGGCATGCAGGAGCGTGCGGAGCGTGCATTCCTCGACGCGATCGCGAACCCCTATGGGATGGTCCTCGTCACCGGGCCCACCGGGTCGGGCAAGACGACGACGCTGTACAGTGCGATCAGCCGCATCAACACCGAGGAAGTCAACATCATGACGGCGGAGGACCCGGTCGAATACAACCTCCGCGGCATCAACCAGCTGCAGGTGCGTCCGGAAATCGGACTCACGTTCGCGACCGCCCTGAAAGCGTTCCTGCGTCAGGATCCGAACATCATCATGGTCGGTGAGATCCGGGACCTCGAAACGGGTGGCACTGCCGTGAAGGCGTCGCTCACCGGGCATCTGGTTCTGTCGACCCTCCACACGAACGACGCGGCGGCGACGATCACCCGAATGGTCGACATGGGGATCGAGCCGTTCAACGTGGCCGCGGCGGTGACCCTGATCACCGCCCAGCGGCTCGTCCGGCGCATCTGCCCGAACTGCAAAGTCGAAGCGACGTATCTGCCCGAGATGATCCGCGCGGCGGGCATCCCGAGCGGCGAGCTCGACGAGTACACGTTCTACCGCGGCGAGGGGTGTGACTCCTGCGGTGGCTCGGGGTACGCCGGCCGTCAGGGGCTGTACGAGGTGCTCCCGATGTCGATCACCATGCGTCGCCTGGTGCTTAAGGGCGGCTCGGCGGACGACCTGAAGGCTCAGGCGATCGAGGAGGGCATGGTCACGCTTCGTGAAGACGGGATGGCGAAGGTGAAACGCGGCATCACGACGCTCGACGAAGTGCTCAAGGAAACCGCAGCCTAACCACGATGAAACGGCGATAACGATGGAAACGACGACGATCTCGCTCAGGGCGCTGCTCGACGAGATGATCAAGCGCGGAGCCTCGGATCTTCACCTCACGGTGGGCGAGCGACCCAAACTCCGGGTCGATGGTCAACTGACCGCCGCCGCCGTGGAGACGATCCTGAAGCCCAAGGACACGATGTCGCTCTCGTACTCGGTGCTGACGGAGCAGCAGAAGAAGAAGTTCGAGCAGGAGGACGAGCTCGACTTCAGCTTCTCGATCGAGAACGTGTCGCGTTTCCGCGCGAACATGTACAAGCAGCGCGGCAGCATCGGCTGCGCCATTCGAATGATTCCCTTCGAGATCAAGAGCTTCGCCGAGCTCGGCGTGCCGCCGATCATCGCGAAGCTCGCGGAAAAGCCCCGCGGACTGGTGCTGCTCACCGGCCCCACGGGTTCAGGGAAATCGACGACGCTCGCATCGATGGTCGACAAGATCAACACCGAGCGGGCCGCGCACATCATGACGATCGAGGATCCGATCGAGTTCGTGCACTTCCACAAGAAGTGCATCGTAAACCAACGCGAGGTCGGAAGCGACACCAAGAGCTTTCCCACCGCCCTGAAATACGTCTTGAGACAGGATCCCGACGTGATCCTGATCGGTGAGATGCGGGACCTGGAGACGATCCAGGCCGCGCTCACCATCGCGGAAACCGGCCACCTCGCCTTCGCGACGCTCCATACCAACTCCGCGGCAGAGTCGATCAACCGTGTGATCGACGTGTTCCCCGGCCACCAGCAGGAGCAGGTGCGGGCACAGCTCGCGTTCGTTCTCGAGGGCGTCGTGACGCAAACCCTCCTTCCGAAGGCGAGTGGACGGGGCCGAGTGGTCGCCTGCGAAGTGCTGGTGGCAACTCCGGCGATCCGGGCGCTCATTCGCGAGGAGAAGGTCCACCAGATCTACTCCGCGATGCAGGCCGGAAAGAAGTTCGGCATGCAGACTCTGAACGATGCGCTCTACCAGCTCTACGTTCAGCGCGAAGTGACCCTCGAGGAATGTCTGCGCGTCAGCTCGGACCAGACGGAACTCAAGCGCATGGTCGGCGCGCCGATGGAAGCGACCGGCTGATTTGGAAGCGCGGAGCGTTGATCGTCGCGTTTCGCGAGCCTGGTATGCGGGCAGACTATGCCGGCTCTGCTCAGTCGTTTCGGCCGTAAGACGTTGGGAAACCGCCAGTTAGGTCGGGTCCGCAGTTGTCCTCGGGCCCGGGCACCGCGTTTGCACGAGCAGGAGGGCGATTTCGCACGCGAGATCGCGGAGGTTGGGTGAACAGTGATGGACATGGACCGGCCGCCGGCGGTCGACGGGGTGGTGATGTGGGGGCTGGCGGTCGGTCGTTCCTTTTCGAGTAAAGCCTGGATCCGGATCCCGGAGAGCACCTGATGCCCGTTTGGACCTACAGCGCACGTAGCGTCGCCGGCGAGATTCGCCGATCCGAAGTGGACCTCCCCTCGAGGGATCATGTGATCGCCTTTCTGCGTAAGCAGAAGCTGATCCCGGTCTCGGTCCGCGAGAAGCCGAAGGACATCTCGTTCGCGCAGCGGAAGCGGGTCAAGGCGAGGGATCTCGTGATCTTCACGCGCCAGTTCTCTACCATGATCAACGCCGGGCTTCCGCTCGTTCAGGCGCTGGACATCCTGGCGCGCCAGACGGACAACGCGGTACTCAAGAAGGCCGTGGGCGATGTCGTCTACGACGTCGAGGCCGGAAACACTCTGGCAGACGCTCTGAAACAGCATCCGAAGGTCTTTTCCACCCTCTACAACAACATGGTGGCGGCCGGTGAGTCGGGCGGTCTGCTCGACACGATTCTGATGCGACTGGCCACCTTCCTCGAGAAGTCGGAGCAACTGCAGCGGAAGGTGAAAGGTGCCATGATCTACCCGGGCGTCGTGTTGAGCGTCGCCCTGCTGGCCATCGCGATTCTGCTGCTGTTTGTCATCCCGGTCTTTGAAACGGTCTTTGCCAGCTTCAACCAGACGCTCCCACTGCCGACCCGGATCGTGATCGGGCTCTCGAACTTCCTCCAGGGATACTGGTGGATGATCCTGGCCGGAGGCGTGGTCGGCGGAGTCCTCTTCAAACGGTGGATCGGGACCCGCAACGGCAGGCTGCAGTTCGATCGGGTATTGCTGCGACTCCCGGTCCTCGGGCCGCTGGTTCGGAAGGCCGCGATTGCGCGCTTTACGCGTACGCTCGGCACCATGCTCGCCTCGGGTGTCACCATTCTCGACGGTCTCGAGATCACGGCGAGAACGGCCGGAAACCGCGTGATCCATGACGCCGTCATGCAAAGCCGGACGGCAATCGCTGGCGGCCGATCGATCGCGGAGCCGCTGAAGGAGAGCGAAGTATTCCCGCCGATGGTGACCCAGATGATCCACGTCGGTGAGGAGACGGGCGACCTGGACGGCATGCTCTCGAAGATTGCCGACTTCTACGATGACGAGGTCGAGATCGCCGTTGATAACCTGATCAAGGTGCTCGAGCCCGCACTGATTGTGATTCTGGGAACGATCGTCGGTGGGATGATCGTCGCCATGTACCTCCCGATCTTTGGCCTGGTCGACGCGATCCAGTAGGTGGGCGAGTTGCCCGGGGAGTGAGACGATCGCGGCGGGGTCGCTTCGGCAGCCCCGCCGCGATTGCGTTGAGGTGCGAAAAACGTATCCGTCGACGATACGGTTTTCATACCTGGCGCCCGTCCTGACCGCTCGCCCGCTCCCCGTCGCCCCGGCCTAAGAACTCCCTCCTCAGACATTTCCCGGCTTCTTCCGCTACGTGGGCCCGCGCTTGCGATGTACCCATCGCACGCGGGTCCCCCACAGGCCGTACGTCACGGCTCCCGGGGCACCAACCCAGGAAGGGAGTCGAAGAGATGATGTTTCCTCCGGATCGGTCTCGGCAGTGTGGCTTCACGCTGATCGAGCTCCTCATCGTCGTTTCACTGATGGGTGTCGGTGCGAGCGTAACCGCGCACTCGTTTCGTGGGTTTCGGGACAGCCAGCAGGCGCGCGCCGGCGTCACTCGACTGCTCAACGTGATCCAGTTCGCGAAGGGGCGGGCATCGTCGACCAACCAGGTCGTCGTCCTCGACTTCGCACCGTCCGGCCTCACTCCACAGGCCGGTTTCGTCGAGGTGTTCCTCGATCTGGACGGCAACGGCGTAAGCGACCCGGGTGAAGATCTCCAGGCGGCGCTCCCCAATGCCGAGAGCTACGGCGGAAAGCTCGGTCTGTTGCTGGGCAGTCAGATCGCGTTGTCCGGAGTTGCGGCGGGAAGCGGTCCGCTCGGTCAGTCGACCGCGGGAGACGGCGTACCGTTCGGAAACAACCAGCTCAGCGTTCTGCCGGATGGGACGCTCTCCGAGGCCGGCGTGATCACGCTCGTCGATGGATACGGCCAGGTGTATGGCATCACCGCGTCGGTGGGCGGAGGCGTGCGGGTATGGACGCACGACGGGACGACATGGAGATGAACCGACCCGGGCCGTGCGGCTCGCGGCGCTGCGACGCCGCCGGTTTCACGCTGATCGAAGTTGCTGTCGCCATGGCGCTGTTCTCGATCACCCTGATTGCCGCTGGTGGTACGCTGACCGCGCTTGGCTCGGCAGGGCGCTATGGCAGGGTTCGCACGACGGCAGTGCTCCACATGCAGCGCCAGGCGGAGCAACTCTACGAACTCGACTATGCCGCGCTGGCCGGCGGACAGGTCGACACACTTCTCGACAACGGAACGACCCTGCGCGCCGAATGGACGGCGCAGGAGCTGGTGCCCGACCGTCTCATGCAGGTGGATCTCAGGGTCTTTCAGACTCCCCGTGGACCAGGCGGTCGTGAGCGCGCGGTACGGTTGTTCATCGCGAATCGAAACCCATGATGACTACGCACCAGCCCCGCTTCGCCCGGCCCCCCTTTACGGGAGTCGACGGGTTCACGCTCGTCGAAACCATGGTCTCGATGATCATCTTCTCGCTCGTCGGGGCCATGGCAACCGCCTTCATGCTCCAGCAGGCGATCACCATGAACAAGGCGAACGAAGTCGCGGCATCACATCAAAACGCGCGTGCTGCCATGACGCGCATCGCCGGCGACATCAAGGTCGTCGGTCAGGGGCTCAACCTCTACGACATCCGGGTTCCTGACATGATCGTCCCGAACGACGGGACCGCAGCCGTCGGAGCCTTTCGTGACAACGCGATTTCTCTGATCTCGATCCCGGCTTCCGGGAACCAGATCGCGCTGGACCCGGTCCCTCCAGCAAACGGGGACATGGGGGCGACGAGCGTGACCGTCGTCACCGGGTCCGATCTGACCGGACTGGCCCCGGGGGAGCGGATCGTCCTGTTCGACCCGAACACCGGAAACAGCCAGGTCCTCGCCCTGACGAACATCAACGGTCTCGCCCTGGAGTTCACCGGCGACGCGCTGGCGTTCGACTTCCCCAACGTGGGAAGCGCGCCGGCGATCCTGCTCAAGCTGAACGAGGTTCGGTATCGGCTCGGTGCCGGGCCCGGCCCGCGGTTCATCGAGCGCAAGACAAACTCGGGGCCCTGGGTTCGGTACATCGAGGGCATTGAACGCCTGCAGTTCACCTATTTCGACGCCACCGGTACCCCGATCACGCCAACCACACAGAGTGAACGTCGGGACATTCGCCGTGTGGAGATCCTGGTCGAGGCCGTGCAACTGCGTCGAGTCAGCGGAAACGAGAGGATCGCCACCGTAACGCTCACGACGAGCGTGGTCCCTCGAAACATGTTGACCCCGTGAGGGAGGACATCATGTACAGGCGGAGGCACACATTCGTAGCGAACCAGACAGGAGGAGCGCTTCTCATCGCCCTGTTGGTCTCGATGGTCGTCGTCTCGATGGGGGCGCTCGCCCTGAACGTGGCCCGGACCGAGATGCGCGTGGCCGCGAACCACGCCCAGAACGTCCTCGCCCGCTACCACTCGGAATCGGGGCTCCATCAGGCCGTCGGTCTCCAAAACGATCTGACCCAGTCCCCTCGCTATCTCTTTGACGCGGTGTCCTATTCACACCGGGCGATCGGGCCCAGCGACACCTCGAGCTTCGTCCTGGCGACGGCCGACGCGCCTCTGGCCGGAGGTGCTCAGGTCGAGGGGGACATCGAGATGTGGATCGTGGGGAAGGATCCGCTAAACGATCCACCACCCTACCTCATGCGCTCGCGCGCGACGATGAACGACGGCAGTTCCGCAACATACGAGGCGACGATCGACGTGTTGAGCCTCCTGGACTTCGCGGTCTTCTCCGACGACGACATCTACATCGCCCCCAACATCACGATATCGGGACGTGTCTACAGTGGCGCCAACATCGGGCTGACGGGAGCGACCGCTACATTTCTGCAGCGCGTCGAATACGCCAATCAGCTCTTCAACTCGAGTTACGGCGTCTTCCAGCAGGGCCACACGCAGGTGCCCTCGCTGCCATCGATTCCCGCGCTGGTGGACATGGCGTTCTACGAGAACGCCAGCAAGGACGCCGGAGTGTGCTCATCGGGTCGCGGCCTCTATCTGGGGACCGACGGTCCGGGTTCCGTCGACAGCCAGACCCAGAATCTCTTCCGCGCCTACCGGAACGGAGCGCCCGCGGGGAAGAGTTCGACGGGCACCGTGTCCGCATGCCGAAACAGCGGAACATGCTACGTGATCGATCTCGGACAGTTCGATTTCACGGCCTCGCCCATCACCTACGGCGGGACCCCGTTGATCGGGTACGACGGGTCGGGACTCGACAATTTCAACGGTGTGATCTTCTCGGACGGTGAGGTCCACGTGTTCGGCCACCTCGGCGGTCGATCTGTGGAGGACCGGACCGTGACCGACACGCTTGACTACATGACGCCGCCGTTCGTCACGACGAATCTCTATAGCAATTCGACGCTCGACGCGGGTGAGGATGGGTCGGGGGGTGGGGTATCCGACGGGTTCCTCGACACGAGGAATCGCGGTGTGAATCTGGGGATCTACGGCTCCGGGACGGTCTGGATCGATCACAACATCTGGGCTGGCGCCGACTCGAGCGGAGCTCCGGTTCGAGTGGCGCTCGTGGCCCAGGACAGCGTTCGAATCGATCGGTACTCGCCCAGGACCATCTTCTCCCAGGCCGCCGTCCTGGCCGTCGATGGAACGTGGCGCCCGGACGGCACCACGAACTCGCACCGGAACAACGACTGGGCACGAAACGGCGGCGACGGGGGGGCGGGGTACGCGTTCGACCTCGATCGAGACGGTGCCTTCGAGTCGGACAACGGCGCCGGAAATCCGGGCGATTCGGATGAGACCGACATGTATACCGCGTGGACGCTGTACAACCTCGGGAACCTCGTCGTGCGGCAGCGGCCGTCGTCCAATCCCTGGACGAGCTCCTCTCCCGTCCACCCGCGCTTCTACGTGTACGATACCGCGCTCGTCACGGCCGAGATCCCGTGCTACCCGACGCTGCCGGACTACGGCATCGTGCCGGGATCGTTCGTCGACGTCGTGAACACGCCATGACGGGGGAACGCGATCTTCGGCCGGTCATTATCGGGGCGCTCGTGTTACTCCTCGCGATCGTGGCGTTGGGTGTCTTCAAGCCGCCGGTTGCGCGGCAGAAGAAGCCGGACGATTCGATCCCGGTTCAAGCGGAGCCAGGGGATGAGGCGCGCCCGGTTTCCTTCCCCCTTCGCTCGGAGCCCCGGGGGCGGACGCGACCCATCGACGACTCGCTTCAGCCGTCCGTCGGCCCGGAGGACGGCGCTCCGATCGTCTTCTAGCCGCCATAACCGCAGCGCCTCTGGGGGCGTCACGACCCACCGATTCCCTCCCGGGCCGCATCCGGCAATTTGCCAGAGTCGGCAAACCGGGCTAACTCAACGCTGTGACCGTGCAGCGACCTGACGGACCCGAGCTCGGGTCGGTGATGGGGATGGGGGACGAAGACGTGCGTCTACGGTTCGGTGAGCCGATGTCCGCCCGCACCATCGGCGGAGAAGACTGGCTGGTCTATTCGGCGGACAACTGGCGGCTCAGGCTCAGGTTGTCGGCGCCGCGTTCCGGCGGGCATCCCGTCGTCCGTTCGTGTACCCTCGAACTGGGGGATGGGGGCTCGGACCTGAAACGGCTCCTGTCCCGCGTCGGCCTGGCGGCCACCGGCGTGATCGATTCTGCGCCCGAGTCCGGCGGTGCTCTCCTGCGCTGTGAGACGCGACTGGGCGGACGCCCCGCGTCCGTGACCGCCAACGTCCGTGACGGCGCGATCGCAGCGATCTCCGTCTTCGACGAAGCGCCCGATTGGCCCGGGTGGACCGCCCCATGAGTCGGTCCGACGTGGTGAGCGCCCGCCGCTACGACGTCCGGTCCGTGCTCTACTTCGTGTACGCCGGACGCCTGGTCGTTGGCCTCGCCGTGTATGGCGCAGCGCTCCTTATTGGAGAGGACTGGTTGTACCGTCCTCCGGGCTTCACCACCGTCAGTGTGCGAGCGTTGTCGGTGGGGGTGCTTCTCGCCGTGGTGCTCACGACCGCCTGGGGCTACTGGTTCAGCCACCAGCGCTCCGAGGAGCCCGGAACTCGGTTCAAGCAATCGCAGGCCGCCTTCGACGTACTTCTCGTTACGGGTGTGGTCCTGTTGACCGGAGGGAGCGAGAGCGTATTCCCTCCACTTCTCTATATCGCGCTCGTCACGGCCTACGCCCTGATTACGCCCCTCGGCACCGCCGCCCTCGTAGCTGCGGTGAGCGCGATCGCCTACCTGACGGCGATCGCCTTCGCCTATCCGGAGCAGCTGGGCGTGGGGGTGCTGCTGCAGACCGCGATCTTCGGGGGTGTCGCCGCGGCCAGCGGGATTGTCGGCGGTCGCTTGCGTCAGATGGGGCGACACCTTTCCAACGTCGAGTCGGAGCTCGATCGGCTGCGGCTTGGAACGGCGGACATTCTCAGGACCATCGACGCTGCGGTTGTCACGGTCGACGCAGAGGGGCGCGCGGCGTACTTGAATCCGGCCGCTGCCCGGCTGCTCGAACTCGACGTGGAGGAGTGGGTCGGTCAGCGCATCATCGAACATATCGAGCGTCGTGCCCCGGGGATCGCCGAAGTGCTCAACGAGACGTTCGAGCTCGATCGGCCGGTCCGCGGACGCGAGATCGAACTGTCCGCGGACGATCCCGGCACTCTGCCCTACTCGGTGACCACCGCGCTACTCGAACGGGATGGAGAGCCGACGCTGGCCACGGTCGTACTCCAGGATCTTCGTCTCGCTCGTCAGCTGGAGGAACTCAACATCCGCGCGAGCCGGTTGGGCGTCGTCGCCGAGCTGTCCGCCTCGCTGGCCCACGAGATCAAGAACCCGCTGGCCTCCATCCGCAGCGCCGTCGAACAGATCGCCGACCCCACGTCCGACCCCGAGGACAGGGAGACGCTGGGCAGACTCGTAATCCGTGAGGCGGACCGTCTCTCGAGGCTTCTCGGCGAGTTCAACGACTTCGCGCGCGTGCACATCGCAGAACGTACGCTTATCGACTTGCGACGCGTCGTCAGCGAGGCCATCGAGGTCGTCTCGCAGACCCCCGAGGCGCAAGACCGGGCGCAGTTCGACGTGGACATTGGTGACGGGCTTGACGATCTATGGGGAGATCCGGACCTTGTTCACCGGACGCTGACGAACCTGATGCTCAATGCGGTTCAGGTCAGCGATCCCGAATCGTCCGTTACGGTTCGGATCCTCGTGGACTCGCTGAGTCCGGATGTCGCACCGCCGGGGATCGGAGCGTGGTTGCCTGTACGGATCCGCGTGATCGATGACGGACCGGGGATCGAGCCCGAGGACATAGGGCGGATTTTCGACCCCTTCTACACGCGGCGTCAGGGGGGAAGTGGGATGGGGTTGGCGATTGCACACCGCGCCGTTCAGGCTCACGGAGGGGCTCTTCTAGTGAGTTCTACGCCTGGAAACGGGGCCACGTTCGTCGTAATCCTTCCCCGTCGCGAACCCAAGCGGCGCAAGGCGTTCGCGGAGGGAGGCGGAGAGGAACTGCTGGGAGTCCGAAGCGAATCCGATTCGGGTTCCCCGGACACGATGGCTGATCGTCTGGCCTGATCAGCGGTCGGTGAACAACCGAAGTCTCGAGGTAGGGAAGACTGGTGTGGGTGGCCTTCACAGGCCAACGGGAGGAGTCCTGAGAGACATGAGTGACAAACCGAAGATCCTGGTCATCGATGATGAGCAGAGCATGATCGAAACGCTGAGCGTCCTCCTCAAGAAGGAGGGGTTCGAAGTACTCGCCGCGCTTTCCGGCACCGAAGGAATCGAGCGATTCGGCGAGCTCAAGCCCGATCTCGTTCTTACCGACGTGCGGATGCCGAAGGTCAGCGGCGTCGACGTGCTCGAGGCCATCCGCGAGCGAGATCCGACGACGCCCGTCGTGCTGATGACGGCTCAGGCATCGCTGCAGTCCGCGATTCGCGCGGTCAACCTGGGCGCCACGCACTATGTGCAGAAACCGTTCTCCAACGAAGAACTGGTGACGATCCTTCGCCGGTCCCTGGACATCGGGCGAGTGGAGCGCGAGAACGTTCAGCTCAAGAAGGAAATCAAGAAGACGAAGAAGCGAGACTCCGTTCACCCGATCGGTACGAGTCCGGAGTTTCGTAAGGCGCTCGACATGGCCGAGTCGGTCGCGGGCAGCGACTCGACGATCCTGGTGCGAGGAGAGAGCGGTTCGGGCAAGGAGGTCTTCGCCCGGTACATCCACCAGCTATCGACGCGCGCCGACAACATCTTTCTTTCGCTCAACTGCGCGGCCCTCCCGGAGGGCCTGCTCGAGTCCGAACTGTTCGGTCACATGAAGGGGTCGTTCACGGGCGCAGTCCGCGACAAGGAGGGCCTGTTCGTCGCGGCGTCGGGCGGCAGCTTCTTCCTCGATGAGGTCGGAGAGATGGCACCGTCGACTCAGGTCAAGCTTCTGCGTGTGCTCCAGGAACGAGAGGTCATTCCGGTCGGTTCGACGAAGGCGGTCCACGTCGACGTGCGGCTCATCGCCGCGACGAACCGTGACCTGGAGCGCGACCTCGAGACTGGACGTTTCCGGAGCGATCTCTATTACCGTCTGAACGTGATTTCCGTGGAGTTGCCACCGCTTCGGGCGCGGCTCGATGATATCCCGTTGTTGGCCGAGCACTTCTTGTCCCAGGAGGCGGAGCGAACGGGGGAGAAATCGAAGAAGATCGCGGACGACGCGATGAAGGTGCTTCAGGATTACCAGTGGCCAGGGAACGTGCGGGAGCTCGAGAATGTGGTCGAGCGCGCCGTCGTCCTGACGAACGGAGCCACCATCAGGGAGGACTCGCTGCCTCCGAGGCTGAGGGAGCAGCCCGAGCAGCCGTTGATCCAGGAGGCGCCACCGGCCAATCCGACGCTGGAAGTGATCGAGCGTGCGTACATAGAGCACGTTCTCCGGGCGGAGGGTGGAAACAAGAGTCGTGCGGCCGAGGTTCTGGGGATCGATCCGAGCACGCTGTACCGAAAGATCAAGCGGTATCAGCTGGACGTCTGACCCAACCTTCCATTCGCGGGTGTCGGAGCCTTCTACATGCGGCGTTTCGCCGTCGCAGGCCCGACACCCGCTCGTGCATAGTGCAATGAAGCCTCCCCCGGTGCTGTGCGGTCATCAGTTCCGACATGCGCCGTAACTCTTCGTTTTTCCACTACTTAGGGGATTCCGAGTCGGTCGGGCATACGCGTTGCCCTTCCAGTCCCCTGCGTGAGGCGGAGTCGGTTAGAGACTCCGATGCTCGGAGTTCGCCCCGGGTATCAAACCACAGGTAAAGCGAGGAGCACCATGCTGCGCAACACAAAGGGTTTCACTCTGATCGAGCTGCTGATCGTTGTCGTGATTATCGGCATTCTTGCCGCGATCGCGATCCCGCAGTTCGCGTCCACGAAGGAGAAGGCTTTCGATGCCGCCGCGAAGAGCGATCTTCGGAATCTCATGACGTCCGAAGAGGCATACTTCAGCGATTTCCAGGCGTACACCGACGCTACCGTTTCAGCGGGTAGTACGGCTGATCTGGACAGCGACGGAAACACCGATTTCTCCGCCAGCCAGAGCGTGTCGCTTCAGTCGACCGCGTACACGGATGGCTACCAGATCACGGCCGCTCACTCGAGCTCGTCGAAGACCTGGTGCGTGAACTCGTCCGCTACGAGCGCCACGGGCGGAATCGGTCAGATCATGAGCGGCAGCAGCTGCTGACGCATGAGGTCTTCGGACCGTGAAAAGGGCGCGGCGAATGCC
>JBGMQU010000015.1:0-41141 GCA_048060725.1 Gemmatimonadota bacterium
CCGTCAGGGGCGCTGCGGGGGGAGCCCTCGTCGGAGTCGCGATCGGGGCGATCGCCGGTGATGCGGGGAAGGGTGCTGCCATCGGCGCGGTTTCGGGAGGCGTTGTCGGTGGCATGCGGTCTCGCCGAGGGCGAAGACAGGCGCAGAGCCAGTCCGAAGCGGCCGTCAGCCAGTTCAACACGCAGATGCAACAGTGGGACAGAAACTGGACGGCATGCATGTCGGGTCGCGGCTACACGATTACTTGAGACTGGAGACACTTCCGCATGGCATCCACTACCGGTACCGGCAGAAGAGCGTTCGGAGTCCAGTGCTTCGCGGGCGCCAGCCTATCACTTCTCGTGAGCGTTTCGGCCCTGGCGGCCCAGGCGACCCCTCTCGTGTGCTCTCTCACCCAGGCGGTTGAATGCGACGAGACGCTGGGGTGTGAGACGTTCTCTCCCGAGATTGCCGCTCCGACCTTCCTGCATATCGATCTTGATCGGAGCGTCGTCACCATTCTTGGTCCGGAAGAGCGACGCGGCGAGGCGACCGAGGTTCAGACCGTCGCCGACTTCGAAGGCCACACGATCCTGACCGGCACTCAGCGCGACAGAGGCTGGAGCATGTCGATCTCGAAGGCCGACGGGGGCATGTCGCTGACGATCAGCGACGATCATGTCGGCTTCGTCGTGTTCGGCCGCTGCATCGCCAGCGATCGGCTATCTCCCTAGCTCGGCCGGGGCAGGATCTCCGCCGAGCGCTACTCGCCCACCGGAACGAGCGCATCCACTCCCTCCAGGACCTGATCTCGCAACATCGCCAGTACGTCCCGCTCGGCCTGGCTGGCGATCTTCCGTGCTGCAAGCACGTAGGCGTCGATGACCGACACCCTCGACTCGTCGATCTGATCCTGACGCCGAAGGTCGATGCCCGCGTCCAGCCGATCGATCAGGTGTTGTAGGCCGAACTTCACGGAGTCGTACGTCCAGTGCTCCGGAGAGAATCTCGCAGCGTTCCGGACGTCCCGGAACGGCGCCGAGCTGTCTTCGTTTCGGACGACCATCGCCCGAAGCGAGTGGAACGTGGCGTGGCGGGGCAGACCGAGGGCCTCGAGCGCGAGACTCAGGTACACGCTGGCGTGCCGGTCGGGCTCGAACGCCCATCCCAGATACATCCATTGAGCCCAGTTTTCGATGGAGTTGTCGACCTCGGCGTTCGTCTGACGCGATCGACGCGCGGCGTTTCCGACATCCCACCAGCCGTCGTGGAGGATCTCGCTCACCGCCTCCTTCCGTCCCGTGCGCAACATGTGTTGGGCCGCCAGCGTCGCGATCCAGCGTCTCACCTCGAAGCACGCCTGCGGTTGGAAGCGATCGAAGGGCTCCATGACGCACGGGGCGTCGGGATTGGCCGGATCCCGCTCGGCCACGCGGAGCGCGAGGACGCCCCGGATAAGGTCATCCTCGGAGTGGCCCGTCTGGTAGCTCTCGATGTACCCCCGGGCCACTCCATAGCGCGTCTGATAGTCGAAGAGTGCCTCGTCGATCGGCACGTCCGGCATCCAGTCGACGTTGTCGAACTCGACCGACCATTTCGGAAACTCGATCGCGATCGGGATATCCAGGGGATCGATGGCCGCGAGTTGATCCGCGGTAAGGTTCGCGGGCCACGCATCCTTCTGGAACAACTGTATGGCAAAATTCGCGTCGCCGGCTGCCCGCCGCCCGCCGGGCTGGAATGGCCGGAACTCGCGTGAGGTCGAAAGCGCGCGGACGGTCCGGACGTACGCGACGATGTCGTGTGCCGTCGCCGTATCGACGTGGGCCACCGCGCGCCGGACGATCGTCGTGTCGGGGAACGCGAAGAACGCGAGGTCGAAGGCGTCCCGAGCGGAGTGACAGCTTGCGCACTCCTGCTCGAACGCCTGCAACCCGGCCACGGAGTTGCCGCTGATCGTCGGGGCGTCGTCGAGTGGAGCGAGAGAGTCGGAACCGCATGCGGTCGTGAGGGTCAACCCGGCGGTAGCGAACAGGAAGCTGCAGAATCGGAGTGTGTGTCTCGTCGTCACGTGCATCTCGCTTTTCCAACGGTTGGCGGCGTTCACGAGTCTGAGACGCAGCCGGCGCCGGCGCCGTTAACGTCCGGCCCCTGATCGGCGTTGGCGCCCACGATTCCGATCGGATAAGTAACGTGGGAGCGCTCGGGGCCGACGCGCCACACGTCGTGGAGCCTCTCCAGACCTCGTAGCACCGGCAGGGCGGGGATTCGACCGAGGGGACGTCGCGTGAAGCTGTTGTCCAGGAACGACTTTCGAACGTTCGTCACGCGGTCGTGCGCGCGAGCGTGTCTCGCAGCATCGATCGCGGTCACGGCGGCCTGCGGCGCCGTCGCCCCCACCGGCCCTCCCGGGGACGCCCTCGCGCTCATCGAGAGCCAGGGGCTCGCCGACCGGACGCGTACGCTCGCATCCGATGAGTTCGAGGGACGGGGGCCGGCGACGGCCGGCGAACGTCGAACGCTGGATTTCCTGATCGCGGAGCTCGAGGCCCTCGGGCTGCAACCTGGCGCGGGCGATTCCTGGCTACAGCCCGTCCCGCTGGTGTCGATCACCGCAGACCCCGCCCTGAGTCTCCAGACAGACGGGGCCTCCGGCCGCAGCGAATTCGCGTACGGCGACGACTTCATGGCCTGGACGAAGCGCGTCATCGACAGGAGCCGAATCGAGGATTCCGAGATCGTGTTCGTCGGCTACGGTGTCGTCGCCCCCGAGTACGGGTGGGATGACTACTCGGGCTTCGACGTCGAAGGAAAGACGGTCGTCATGCTCGTGAACGACCCCGGCTACGCGACGGACGACCCCGAGCTCTTCAACGGCCGATCGATGACGTACTACGGCCGGTGGACCTACAAGTACGAGGAGGCCGCCCGCCAGGGTGCGGCGGCGGCGTTCGTCATCCATGACACTGAGCCTGCCGGGTACCCCTGGGATGTCGTCCGGAGTAGCTGGTCCGGGGCGCAGTTCGGGCTGGTAGCCGAGGATGCGAACCTCTCCCGCCTCGCGGTGGAGGGGTGGCTCACGAACGCGACCGCGCGGGCTCTCTTCGAAGCGGCGGGACTCGATCTCGACGCGTTGACGGCCACGGCCGCCGGTCGCGGATTCGAGGCGGTGCCTCTCGACCGGACCGCCACGCTCGAACTCCGCAACCGGGTCGAACGGTCGGTCTCGAACAACGTGGTCGCGGTGCTCCGGGGCTCGGAACGTCCCGACGAGTACGTCACCTACATGGCCCACTGGGACCACCTCGGGAAGGACGAGACGCTGGAAGGCGACCAGATCTACAACGGGGCGCTCGACAACGCGACGGGGACCGCCGGCCTTCTGGAGATCGCCGAAGCGTTCGCCTCGCTCGAGACGCCCCCTGCCCGATCCGTCGTCTTCCTCGCCGTAACGGCGGAGGAACAGGGGCTGCTTGGCTCCGCCTACTTCGCCGAGAATCCGACCCAACCGCTCGACCGCACGGTCGCGGTCATCAACATGGACGGCCTGAATACGGCGGGTCCGACGAACGACATCACCGTCGTCGGTCTGGGCAACTCCGAACTCGACGACTACATCGTGGAGGCGGCCGCAGCGCATGCCCGAGTCGTGCTCCCGGACCCCGAACCGGAGAAGGGGTTCTTCTATCGATCCGACCACTTCAATTTCTCGAGGCATGGGGTACCTGCCCTCTACACGGACGCGGGGATCGATCACGTCGAGCGAGGGGAGGGGTACGGGCGCCGGCTTCGCGATGAATACACCGCGTTGCGATACCACAAACCATCCGACGAGTTCGATGAGGAGTGGGACTTGCGGGGCGCGGTGGACGATTTGCGTCTACTATTCGAAGTTGGGTACCGATTGGCGCAGGAATCGAGTTGGCCGAACTGGCGCGAGGGGAACGAGTTTCGGTTGCGCCGGGATGAGATGATGGATGTGAGGGGGACCGGCAACTGATGCCTCCCCTGGACAATCAAACCAGCTGGACAATCAAACCAGGAGGAAGAGTATGAAGGTGCTTTTGCGGAGTTTGTTGGTTCCCGTTTTCGCGGCGGTCGTCGCGGCGGGGTGTAGTAGCGATGATCCGAACCCGACGAACCCCATCGAGGGGCCGCCGGACCTGACCGGCGACTACGTCCTCGTCACGATTACGCAGGCGGGCATCACGCTGGGGCCGCCCGCGGCGACCGGCTCGTTCACGATGAATCAGACGTCGAGCTCGAACACCGAAGCCAGCGGCACGGTGGATCTCGACCTTACACTACCGGACGGCATGGGTGGGCAGAACAACATCGTCGATTCCGGCACGTACACGATCCGTTCCGACGGGACCTGGGAGCAGGATTTCCCGCTGCAACAGGCGACCGGAACGTACGCGATCGTCGGGAGCGATCTGACTGTCACCGTCACCGATCCGCCGCAGAGTGCCAGCGTTTCGGTCTGGCGGAAGCAGTAACGTCTCGCCTGAGGTGAACGTGATTTGCAGCGCGCTGTGCCGCCGCCTGTCGTCGCAGGCGGCGGTAGCGCGTTACGGGGCAGTCGCGATTCTGGTGGCGGTGGCGTTCGTGGCACCAGGCTCGGTAGCCGGGCAGAGCGGTTCGATCCGCGGCGTCGTTCTCGATGGAGATTCCCGGACCCCCGTGCCGATGGCCAGTATCCTCCTCAGGGGTACGGGACTTCGCGGGTTGAGCGCCGACGACGGCCGCTTCGACATTTCCCCGCTCTCGCCGGGGTCATACCAGCTCGTGATCGTGCATTCGTCCTTCCGGGAGGCGACCTTTGAAGTCGAGGTGGCGGCCGGTCAGGCGACGGACGTCGAGGTCGTTCTCGAGCGGCCGGTGTTCGAGGTGCCCGCGCTGGTCGTGACGGCGAGCCGGAACGCGACCCGGCCCGGAGACGCTCCGGTGAGCGTCTCCGTCATGAGCGGGGAGGACATCGATCGTCGGGACGTGATCAGTCTTTCCGAGGCGCTTCCTTACGCACAGGGCGTGATCTTCAACGCCGGCCAGATGGACATCAGGGGTGCGACCGGCCTCTCGCGCGGCGTGGGGAGCCGGGTGTTGATGCTGCTGGATGGTCACCGCGTGCTGTCTGGAGTGGGCTCGGAGATCAACCTGGATGCGCTACCGGTGCTCGACGTCGAGCGCATCGAAATCGTGAAGGGCCCCCACTCCACGCTGTTCGGCAGCAACGCGCTCGCAGGGGTCGCCAACGTCATCACCAAACGGCCGTCGTCCACGCCGGAGACGATCGTCCGCGCCTACTACGGGTTCTTCGACACCCCCGGCGATGTCGCCTTTACGGACGAGTCGCTGGCCATGCAGGGCCTGAAGGTTCAGCACTCGAACCGCATCGGCGACGTGGGCGCCACGCTGTACCTCGGACGCGAAGGCACCGACGGATTCCGGCAGAACGGCCGCCTCGAACGCTGGAGCGGCCGCATCAAGACGGTATTCCCGGTCGAGTCGGCGAACCCGTGGGAGATCTTCGCGAGCTTTACGCGCCAGGACAAAGAGGAGTTCTTCACCTGGCTTTCGGAGGACCGCCCGCTCGAGGTCAACCCCATCGAGCTCGGCGACTGGACTCGCAAGGACGACTTGGTCCTCGGTGTCACGGCGAATCCGATCGTCACGCCCGATCTCCGCCTGCAGATTCGCCCGAGCATCTATTACGCTCAGGTCCAGAATTTCTTCTACAATAACGACAACTTCCACCGCTCGACGCGATATGGCACCGACGTTCAGCTCTCGCTGTACCCGAACCGGGATCATGCCGTCACGCTGGGTGGGGAGATGGCGTACACACCGGTCACGTCGAACTTCCTCGGTGACAGGGATCCCCGGGTGCGGGATCTGGCCGCGTTCGTCCAGGACGAAGTGGTCCTGTCGGACGAGGTTCGGGCGTCGCTTGGCGCTCGACTCGACTATCATAAGGCGACGCTCGCCAACGAGGATCTGTCGCTCAGCCCGAAAGTCGGGGTCGTCTTCCAACCGAACGAGCGGCTGAGCGTGCGCACCTCGATCAGCAGGGGCTACCGGGCCCCGAGCGTTTCCGAGCAGTTCACGGCGACGACCGTCTTCGGGTTCACCGTGATCCCGAACTTCGAGCTCAGCGGCGAGACCGCGTGGGCCGGGGAGGTAGGCGCGACCGCCCAGGTTACCGATCGAATCTGGATCGACGCCGGACTGTTCTGGACCGAGTACTCGAACCTGATCGAGCCGTCCGCCGCCCCCGGCCAGTTGTTCGTCTTCCAGTTTCGGAACGTCGCGGCGGCGATGGTCAGAGGGCTCGACACCGGGATCAGAGTCGGCATCATACCCCGCAACCTGATGTTCGCCGTGAACTACGTGCTGCTGGATACCGAGGACTCGCGCACGGGCAGGCAGCTCCCGTACCGGTCGACGCACAACCTTACGACGACCCTCTCGGGCTGGAAGGACCGCTTCGCGGTCGACGTGCGGTACCGAAGCCGGGTGCATGAAGTGCTCGCGTTCCCCCTCGACACCCGAAGCTCCATCGTGGTCGTCGATCTGCGGGCCGGCCACCGTTTCGGACGTTTCGACGTGCAGGCCAAGATCGAAAACCTCTTTCAGAACATCTATGTCGACGTGCAGGAGCGCAGCCCCGGGCAGACCCGGGCCTTCCGCCTCACGGTGACTCCGCGGTTCTAGCCGGCGCTATGGAAAAGACGTACGAACGCCAACTCGAATCCGTCGTGGCGGCGGTTCCCGATGGGGGCTGCCTCCTGGCTCTCGTGCCGACCATCGAGCGCGACCAGGCTGCGGCGCTCGCGAGCGATCTCGCCCAGTTCGTCGGACGAGGGCGAACCGGACACACTCTCCTCGTCTCTGTCGAAGATCCGCCCGCCGCCCTGGACCACGAGATCGGTGTGGAGGGTGGTGGCGGCCTCACGCAGGTGTTGGCCGGCGAGACATCGGTCGCGCAGGTGGCGGCCCACGGCCGGGCTCGCGGGTTCATCTATGTACCCGCGGGAGAAGCGGCGGCAGCCGCATCGCGTGTCTGGGGGTCGAGGGCATTTCGTTCGCTTGTGAGCAATGCGGTGGCCCGGGGTGCAGTCGTGCTCGCGTTCGTGGCTGAGGAAGTAGTCGCGGAAACGTCGCTTCCGGGTCCGGGTGGGGTCGTATGGCTGGGGTCCGAACCCGACGACGCTCCCGGCCAATGGCGTACGATCGGAGCCTTGCTTCCACCGGGGGTCGAGCCGCCTGCCCCCCGCGTCCTGGCGACCCCCGCCCCGATCAAAGTCTCGAGCCCCCGGTCGGGACCGGACGCGCGGAAGGTGAACGCGCTTCGCGGTCCGCTGCTGGCGGCGCTGCTGACGGTGGTGTTCGTCGCGGCCGCGGCGTTGACTGTGTTCGTGCTGTCCAGGTCGCGCGATCGGGGGTCGTTCCTCTCCGAGAACGATTCGTTATGGTTCTCCCCGTCCTCCACGGCCGCGTCCGACTCGACTCCGGTGGCAACTCCCGACTCCACGCCATGAGGTGTATTCGATGAGGCACGTTGCATTCGTCTGCCTCGCGTCGATGTGCTCGATCGCGGCCCCGATGAGCGTCCGGGCGCAGACCGCACGCGAGTTCGAGGCGGCGCTCGAAGGGCTCTCCTGGCGTTCGATCGGACCGGCAGAGATGGGTGGGCGCACCGTCGATATCGCCGCCATTCCCGGCGACCCGCTGACCGTGTACTTCGCGACGGCCACTGGTGGCGTCTGGAAGACGGACGACGGAGCGATCACCTGGCGCTCGATCTTCGAGACTGGAGGAACGCTGTCGGCTGGCGCGATCGCCCTCGCACCTTCGGACCCCAACGTCCTCTATCTGGGGACTGGGGAAGGCAACCCGCGGAATTCGACGTCGATCGGCGACGGCGTGTATCGGTCGACCGACGCGGGCGAGACGTGGGTGTCCGTCGGGCTGACCGACACCGAGCGGATCTCCCGAATTCGCGTGCACCCCGACGACCCCGAAACGGTGTTCGTCGGTGCGCTGGGACACCTGTGGGGCCCGAACGAGGAGCGCGGCGTCTATCGGTCGCGCGACGGCGGCGAGTCGTGGGAGCGCGTCCTCTACGTGGACGCGAACACCGGGGTTGCCGACCTCGCCCTCGACCCCACCAACCCGCGCGTCATCTACGCCGCCATGTGGGATTTTCGCCGTCAGCCGTGGAGCTTTCGCAGCGGCGGGCCGGGAAGCGGCCTGTACCGCTCGATGGATGGGGGGGACACGTGGGACCGGTTGAATGACGGTGCCCCTTCCAACGGTCTCCCGACCGGTGATCTGGGTCGCATCGGGCTCGCGATCGCCGAGTCGAACCCCCGCGTCGTCTTCGCGATCATCGAGTCGGAGGCCGACGGCGTCCTGTGGAAATCGGACGACCGGGGGGATTCGTGGGAAGAAATCAGCCGTTCTGAGCAGATCGGTAGTCGCCCGTTCTACTTTCACGATATCCGGGTCGATCCGACCGACGAGCACACGCTGTACGCGCTGGCGGGCGGATTGAACAAGTCGATCGACGGCGGTCGGACGTGGCGGCGCATCGCGCGCAACATCCATGGGGACCACCACGCCCTGTGGATCGACCCTCGGGATCCGGATCGACTGATCAACGGGAACGACGGCGGGTTCCAGTTTTCGCCCGATGGTGGCGAGACGTGGGAATTCTCGAACACGGTCCCGCTCGCGCAGTTCTATCAGATCGCGGTGGACACCCGTACGCCGTACACGGTGTGCGGAGGGTTGCAGGACAATGATGCGTGGTGCGGTCCGAGCCGGACCGTGAACGTCGCGGGGTCGCTCCAGAATTACTGGCACGAGATCATCGGGCCCGGCGATGGGATGTACGTTCAGTTTGATCCCCGAAACCCGGACCTCGCGTTCGCGAATACGCAGGGCGGAAGTTTCTTCCGGGTGGACCTGTCCACCGGAGAAGCTCGCTCGATCTCTCCGTATCCGGTCTCTGCGAGCGGACTCAACGCGGGCGCCCACGAGTACCGGTTCAACTGGAACGCCCCGGTTCATCTGTCGCCGAACGATCCCGACGTGGTCTACGTGGGCGGCAACGTCCTGTTCCGCAGTGATAACGCCGGGCAGTCGTGGGACGTGATCAGCCCGGACCTCTCCCGCGCGGAACCCGAGAAGCTCGGCTACTCGGGTGGCCTGACGCCGGACAACACGACCGCCGAATACCACGCGGCGATCTACACCGTGTCCGAGTCTCCCATGGAGGCGGGCGTCATCTGGGTGGGGACGGACGACGGCAATGTCCAGCTGACGCGCGACGGAGGCGCCTCATGGAGCGAACTGTCCGAACGTTTCCCCGGGCTGCCCGACGGCTCGTGGGTATCTCGGATCGAGGCGTCGAGGCACACGCGGGGGACCGCGTTCGTGACCTTCGATCGGCATCGCCGAGACGACATGTCGCCCCATGTGTTCCAGACGGCCGACTACGGCGAAACGTGGGTCGACATCGGGGGCGGGCTGCCCACGCCCGGATACGCGCACGTCGTTCGCGAGGATCCCCGAGTCGAGGGTCTGCTATATGTCGGCACGGAGACGGGGGTATGGTTTTCGCCCCCGCCCGGCGACGGGCCGTCGAGCGGGGCGCGCGTGTGGGTGTCGCTCCGGCTCGGTCTGCCGCCCGTCCCCGTTCGCGACCTGCTCGTCCACCCGCGCGACAACGATCTGGTGATCGGGACGCACGGGCGCGGCGCGTTTATCCTCGATGACGTGTCGCCCGTACAGGAACTGTCCGCGGCCCTGTCCGCCGACGTCATCCACCTGTTCCAGCCCCCGCGGGCCGTCCGTTTCGAACCGGCGATCCGGCGGTTCAGGTTCGACATCGGAGACGGGGTGTTCGTGGGGGAGAACCCCGCGTACGGAGCCATGCTGACGTACTACCTGCCGGACGTCGGCCGGTGCGACGACCCCGCCGGCGCGGCCGCGACAGGCGCGCCCGATCTCGATGTGCCCGGCCCTGGCGAACCCGGCCCTGGCGAGCCCGATTCCGGTGACGAGGCGTCCGGTCCGTGTGATCTGCAGTTGGCGATCATCGATGCCACGGGCGACACGATCCGCGTGCTCGACGTGCCCGGAGACCCGGGGATGCACCGCGTGGCCTGGGATCTTCGGCACGAGCGCGCAGACGACGCGGAGGAAGGGGTTCGATTCAGGGCGGCTGGGCCCAAAGCGCTGCCCGGTCGATATGCCGCGCAGCTCGCTGTCGGCGATGAGGCGGCCGAGGTGCCGATCGACGTCGTGCTCGACCCGCGGCTGACCACATCCGACGCCGATCTCTCCGCCCAGTTCGAGTCGCTACGGCGCGGAGGGCGGCTCGGCGCGGAGGCCGCCGGCGTGGTGCGGGATCTGGATGCCGCTCGCGAACAGATCGCGGCGTGGCGCGACCGGGCCGAGAAGCTCGCGGATGCTCCCGCGGGGCTGGCGGATGCGCTCGCGGGGCTCGCGGATTCCGCGTCCGCGCTCATCGTCGCTGCCGACTCGATTCGGGCACGGATCCAGTGGCCCGAGGACCGGAAGGAGATGGACTACGTACCTCTCATCCCCGGCCTGTCGAACCTCGTCGGCCGGATCGGACGCGCGACGGAGCGACCGACCGACGCGCAGACCGCCTGGCTCGAGCGTTACCATGACGAGTGGGCCCGGATTCGGCCGACCTACGAGTCGTGGACCCGACGGCTCGGGGCGTTCAACGCCGCGCTCGCGGCGGCAGACCTCGACCGGATCGTTCCCTCTTAGCCATCGTCGCCGTCCCGCCGGTCGGGGCGACCGAACCCGCCTCCGCCCGGCGTATGGATCCGAATGAGCGACCCGGCCTCGACGTCGACGCTGGCCTTCCCGGGGAGTTCGGTGACGTCGCCGTTCGGCTTCTGAAGGGAGTTTCTCCCCGGGGTCCCGGCGCCCCCGCCCTGTAGCCCGTACGGCGAGCCGACCCTGCGATCGCTGAGGATCGTTACCCTGGCCGCAGTGAGCACCTCGAGTTCGCGTTCGATCCCGTCGCCGCCACGGTGCTCGCCCGCGCCGCCCGTGCCCCGCCTCACGGAGTAGCGCCGCACCCGGTATGGGTAGGCGTGCTCCAGCGCTTCGATCGGGGTATTGAGGCTGTTCGTCATATGGCAATGGGTGGCGTCGAGGCCATCGGCCCAGGGACGCGCGCCCATCCCGCCAGCGATCGTCTCGTAGTACGCGAACGGCTCACCGGTCCTCGGATCGACGCCGCCGATCGTCAGGTTGCTCATGGTCCCGTAGCTCGCCGCGGGAATCCTGCCCGGCATCGCCTGCGCGAGCGCGCCCAGCACGACGTCGACGATGCGCTGAGACGTCTCGACGTTGCCGCCCGCCATGGCAGCCGGCGCCTTCGCGTTGACCAGCGACCCCTCCGGGGCGATCACGGTCAACGGCTGGATCGTCCCCCAGTTCGACGGGACCGCGAACGGGACGATCACACGGAAGCAGTACATGGTGGCGGACAGCGTGATGGCGTCGTTCGCGTTCACCGAACCCGCCGCCTGTTCGCAGGTCCCCGTGAAGTCGACGATCGCCTCGTCGCCATCGATGCTCAGCGTCACGACGATCGGGAGCGGGCCGTGGCCCTGGCCGTCGTCGTCCATGGCGTCCTCGAATCGGTATTCGCCGTCGGGGATCTGCCTGATCGCCTCTCGCGTCATGCGTTCCGCGTAGTCCTGGAGGTGTCCCATGTAGTCGGCGACCGTCCCGGCGCCGTATCGTTCGACGAGCCCGAGAAGCCGACGAGCCCCCGTTCGGTTCGACGCGATCTGGGCGGTCAGATCGCCCTCGCGCTCGACCGGTGTCCGCACGTTCGCGAGGACCAGGTCGAGAATGTCGCGCTGCAGCTCGCCGCCCCGGACGAGCAATACGGGAGGGATGCGGATCCCTTCCTGATAGATTTCGGTCGCGAGCGGCATCGACCCGGGCGTCATCCCCCCGACGTCGCTGTGGTGCGCGCGGTTCGCGACGAAGAACGCGGGCCGCGGGGCCGGACCGCCCGTGTGCCCGGCCCCGCGGTCGTCCAGAAACACGCCTTCGACCAGGGTGATGTCGGGCAGGTGCGTGCCTCCACGGAACGGGTCGTTCACCATGACGACGTCACCCGGGGCGAGATCGACGGCGTCGATGGCCGCCTCCACCGAGGTCGGCATCGAGCCGAGGTGGACGGGCATGTGCTCGCCTTGCGCGACCATTCGACCGTCGGCGTCGAAGATCGCGCACGAGTAGTCGCGCCGTTCCTTGATGTTCGGCGAGAACGAGGTTCGACACAGGGTGACGCCCATCTCCTCCGCGACCGAGTAGAAGAGGTTGCGGAACACCTCGAGGGTGATGGGATCCCAGGTCGGCTTCATCGTCGACTCGGTCACGGGCTGGACTCTCGATGGGGGTCGGAGCGACGCCTGACGTGGGACTCGAGCACCAGGGTGCCGTACTCGTCGACCCGGCAGGTCGTCTCGGGCGGCAGGAACGTCGTGGTGCTGTATTCGACAACGACCGCCGGTCCCTCGAACTCGTGGCCGGGACGAAGCCGGTCCCGGTCTATCAGGCGTCCGTCGTGCGAAACGCCCCCGTGAACGATCGTGTGCGCACCGATAACGGCACCCGCTGCGTCGGGGTCGCCGGGTGGAGAGCGCGTCAACCGGGGCTTCGTGACCGTCGCGATCGCGCGCACACGAACGGTCACGATCTCTACGGATCGGTCGGGGTCCGCGTATCCGTACCGTTTCTCGTGAGCGTCGTGGAACGCGGAGACGAGATCCGCGCCGGAAACAGCCTGCACGGCGAGCTCGAAGCCCTGCCCCGCATATCTGAGATCGGCGACGCGCTCGAAACGGAGAGACGACTCGGGGATGCCTTCATCGATCAGTTCCCGTCTCCCCAGCGCCTCGAGAGACTCGAACTCGGCCTCCAGGGCCCCTCGTTCGAACTCGAGGACCGGCCGCAACAGAGAACGAGAGAAGTCGCGAATCGGGTCGGCCATGAGCATCCCCAGCGCGGACAGCGTCCCGGCGCGTGCGGGCACGAGGATCCGTGGGATGCCGAGCGAACGGGCAAGGTCGGCGGCGTGCAGACCGCCGGCACCCCCGAAGCACACGAGCGCGAAATCCCGCGGGTCGTACCCGCGCTCGAGCGAGATCACGCGGATCGCCCGCTCCATGGTAGCGTTCGCGACCCGAACCACTCCCTCCGCGACCTCGACGGGTCCGAGGCCGAGTTCGTCTGCGAGCGCTTCCATGGCCGTTGCGACGCCGGCGGTCTCGAGCCTCTGCGCCCCGCCCAGGAAGTGGGCTGGTGAAAGCCGCCCAAGGAACAGATTGGCATCGGTGACGGTGACCCTCTCTCCGCCTCGGCCGTAACAGATCGGGCCCGGCGTTGCGCCCGAGCTCTCCGGCCCGACCTTCAGCGACCCGCCAGGATCGCGGCGGGCGATCGATCCGCCACCCGCCCCGACCGTATGGATGTCGATCACAGGAACGCGGATCGGGAGCCCGCCGATCTCGGTCTCCGACGTCCGGGTCAGGTCTCCATCGCACAGGCTGACGTCGGTGGACGTCCCGCCCATGTCGAACGTGATGACGTGATCGTGACCCGACAGCCTCCCGACCTCGAACCCGCCGACGGCCCCGCCGGCCGGGCCGGAGAGGATCGTCTGAACGGCCAGCCGGCTCGCGGCGTCGAGCGACACCACGCCCCCGTTCGACGCCATGATGCGTACCGCGTCGGGGTCGAGGCGCTCGGCCAACTTCCCGAGATACGTCGACATCACGGGGCCGACAAACGCGTTCACGGCGGTCGTGCTCGTGCGTTCGTATTCCCGGAATTCGGGGAGCACATCGAACGAGATCGATACAAACCCCGCACCATCCAGGGCCGCTCCGATCGCCCGCTCGTGCTCGGGGTTGGCGTAGGAGTGCAGGAGGCACACCGCCACGGACTCCGCACCGCACTCCGCCACCGCCTGCACGACGCGGCGGATTTCGTCGTCGTCGAGCGCCGTCACGACATTCCCTCGCTCGTCGAGGCGCTCGCTCACGCCGAACCGTCGCTCGACGGGGACCAGCGGTTCGGCCTTCGAAACAGCCAGATCGTAGATGTCGCTTCGCGCCTGTCGGCCGATCTCGATGACGTCCTCGAACCCCGCCGTCGTGACGAGGGCGACCCGGGCGCCCTTCCGTTCGAGCAGGGCGTTGGTGGCCACGGTCGAGCCGTGGATCACCCGCGCGTCGCCAAACGAATCCGGCCCGAGCAGCTCCTCGAGCCCGGCGAGGACGGCTCGGCTCGGATCATCCGGCGTCGAGGGGACCTTGTGAATGCGGATTTCCGCGCCGTCGACCAGCACGAGATCGGTAAACGTCCCGCCAGTGTCCACTCCGACGATGCGGTTCACGCGACTCGGCTCACGCGACGCGGCCCCCCCGGTCACGCCGGGTCGCCTTCGTACACGAACCGCTCCACCGCCCCGTGGATTCGCTCGACGGTCTCGGCGCTCGGTGGATCGGTGAACCGGCTGACGGTCATCGCCACAGCGAAGTTCACGAGAAGACCCCACAACCCGCCGTGGAGCCCGAGCGGGTGGGGCACCACCACGAGCGTTACGTACAGGGCGATCAGTCCGGCGCCGATCCCGGCCAGCACGCCGGATCTCGTCGTGAGTCGCCGACTCGGGAAGCAGACGCCCAGCATCGCCGGCATGATTTGCAGCGCGCCCGCGCCAGACACCGTCACGAGAACGACGAGGAAGCTGAAGGTCCCCACGGACAGCACGTACCCGACCGCGAGCAGCGCGACGACGATCAGCCGCCCGACCAGGATGTAGTGGGTCTCCGGCCTGTTCCTGACGAGGTAGCGCTGATACACGTCGCGCGTGAGCACCGTCATGTTCGAGTGCAGGATCGAATCGAGCGTCGACATCGCGGCCGCCGTCGCGCCCGCGAGGATGATCCCGGTCAACCAGGGGGGAGCATACGCGAACAGCATCTCGGGGAAGATCCGGTCCGGTACCGCGATGTCGGGCATCACCAGCGCGCCCCCGAGCCCGACGAGCGCGGTCGGGATATACAGCGTCATGAGATAGAACGGCGTCGTCGCGCCCAGCCATTTGATCGTCTTTGCAGATGCGGCGCTGTAGTACCGGATGATCAGGTGAGGTTGAAACACGATCCCGAACGACAGGACGATCACCATTCCGAACCACATCCCGGGCGTGAAGTATCCCTCCGGCCCCGGCATCGACAGAAGATCGGGGCGCTCCGCCGCCACCCGCTTCCACAACTCGAACGGCCCGCCGAACACTTCCTGGGCCAGCACGAGAGCGCCCACCCACACGGCGACGTACATCCACACGCCCTGAATTACATCGGTCCAGTAGACGGCTCGCAGGCCACCCGCGATCAGGTAGCCGGCGGCCACGATCAGCAGAATCAGCGTGCCCAGCTCGAACGGGATCCGGTCCCCGGACGCCACCGAGAGGATATACCCGAGCCCCTGTGCCTGGACCTGGATATAGAGAATCGTGAACAACACGGAGACGACGGCGGTCACGATCCGTACCGCGTCGGACTCGTAGAAGTCGGCGAGCATGTCGGCGGGCGTGATGTATCCGAAGTTTTTTCCGAGCGCCCAGATCCTGCTTCCCAATACGTAGGTGATCGCCCCGACCAGCACGGTCCACGAGCCGGCGACCCAGAACCCGATCCCGTGCGTGTAGAAGAAGCCGGTCGAGCCGAGGAAGGCGAACGCGGAGTGGTAGGTGGCGACCACGGTCAGATAGAGGACGACGAACTTCGCCTTTCGCCCGTACAACAGGAAATCCTCGAGATCCCCCGTGCTGCGTCGGCTCGCGACGACGCCGATCGCGATCGTGGAGAGGAGGTAGATGAAGATGAGACCGGTCGCCACGACCCAGGCCTCCATCAGGCTTCTCGCCCCGGAGATCGCATCAAAGGTCGCGTCCGCGAGCCCAGAGTAGAACGGCGATCAGGGCGAAGTAGAGGATGAAGAGGTACGCGTACAGAAACGGCACGCCCCCGATCCACGGGTCCACGCGATTGCCCAACCAGAAGACGAGCGGAGGCTGGGTGAACGCGAACAGGACCAGGAAGGCCCCGACGGCGATCCGCCCCGAGCGTGTGCGCGGGATGTAGTGCGAGCGAAAGGATTTCATAGTGGGAGCCAAGCTACGCGGGTGCGCGCGCCGCGCGAGAGCCGGCTACCAAACGGTCACTGCACTACGAGCCGTCCGCCTCCACGATCTTCACGCCGAACCGGTTCAACACCAGGTCGATCGGGTTCGCGATCGTCCGCGTCCGGTCGCCGGCGAACAGAAGGGCCACCGGTTTGCGGTTGTTGGCGCCTTCGTTCCCCTCGTCATCGACGTCGTGCGCCACGATCAACGAGCCGGAATCGCCGCCCGCGCTGAAGCTGCAGCAAATGATCACCTGACCGGTGAAGCGCGCGACCTGCGAACCCGCGGATCCGTATGTCACGTTGATCGACGTGTTGATCGACTCGATCTCGCCGAAGGTCTGACCGGTCGTCCGTCCGTACTTCTGTACCTTCAGCCCCGGACGCGCCTTGATCGTCTGGCTGCGAGCCGACCCGTATCCGTTCGACGGAGTCAGCGGGCTGACCTGGTCGGTTCGGGCGATCGCCGCGTCGATCTTGTTGCTGGAGAACAGGGACAGCTTGACCGGCTCGAAGTCCGCGAGCGTGCCGATCACGTCGGCCGGGTTCGCCCCGCCGTCGTACGGTCCCGGCTGGAGCAGCGGATCGCCGACACTCGCCCGCCCGCCCGGCACGAACACGTGCCAGTTGCTGAGCGCGTACGTGTCGACTCCGTCGGTGACGACGGCGCCGATGGTCCCGGCCGTCGAGTTCAGGTGGCCCGTCGAGATCCCCATGGGAACCGGGCGGTCGAAGCGCGCCGTCGGAAGCAGGTCCGCGCCGTCTGCTTCGGCCGTGACGGGCGCGGGCACACCGGCGTAGAACGGGCCGGCCTCGCTGATGACGACCGGGAAGCCCTCGAGGCGGCTCGGAATCGCGGACACGGCGCCCGGCTTCACGAATACGCGGAGCGCGACGCGCCCGTCCGCCGTCCAGCCGACACCCGTGCCGATGACGGACGCGATCGAGAAGAGGGCGTCTTCGGTGCTCGACTGCGCGCGGATCGCCGCTTCGATCGACTGGTCGGCCGGCTCGAACGTCGGGCTGGGCGCCACGCCCGGCCCCGGCGCCCAGATCGTCCCGTCGGGCCACGGTACCGGGACGGGTCCACCGAAATAGAGGATTCCGAGATAGCCGAGAGCCGCCGTGAGCACGGCCAGGACGAGATTGCGTTTCGGACCCATTAGCGGCCTCCTCTGTCTTTCGGACCCTGCGCCTGGAACCCGTCGCTGTTCACGACGATCACCCTGTGCCCTTCGAACCGGTGGGGAACGCGCTCGGCCCCCGATTTCGACGCATAGACGCGAAGCACGGGTTCATCGCCTTCGGCCCCGATGCCCACCGCAGAGACGCCGCCTCCGGGCTTCATCAACTGCTTTTCCAACCCACGCTGCGCGTCCTCGATCGTTCGTCCCATCACATCCTGTCCATGTGGAATTCAACCGTCGATACAATATACGGAGTCAGGGGCTCGCTGGTGTCGCCGGGGTCGGCCGTCTCGTTTCGGGCGCCCGTAAGGTTCTCTTGTTGGACGTCTCGCGCCCCGATGGGGTTGGCGACCGGCTTGCGACAAGCAGACGAGGACTCTCAGCTTCCCGGCCCGGGTTCTTCAGCAGCATCCCAGAACGGAACGGAATCGACATGACCGCACGGACGCGCATCACCTCACGCTCGCCACACTCGCCGTCCACGATCCTGACTGTCGCCACGGCCATGGCGTTCGCGGTGACAGGTGGAATGTCGGCGCAGTCTGTCGAGGAAACGGCCGTAGAGCAGGTCCTGGACGCCCTCCACGAGGCCGCATCCGACGGCGATTTCGATCGCTACTTCGGACAGTACGCGCAGGAGTTCATCTTCCTCGGCACCGACGCGACGGAACGGTGGGATCGCGCCCAGTTCATGGAGTACGCACGGGGTCCCTTCTCGCAGGGTCGCGGCTGGACCTACACCATGATCGAGCGGCACGTCTACATCGCGCCGGGCGGGCAGGCGGCCTGGTTCGATGAGCGACTCGACAACGCCAACCTCGGCGAGACGCGGGGAAGCGGCGCCCTCGTGAAGGAGGGCGGCGTCTGGAAGGTGGCCCAGTACAACCTGACGATCCCCATCCCCAACGAACTGGCGCGGGAGTTTGCGGCGAAGATCCGCGAGCACACCGGCGGGTGAGAGTCGTCGGGGGGAGGTGGGCCGGGCGCGACCTGACCTCCCCGGGGGCACGCGTACGGCCCACGGCCGAGACCGTGCGCGACGGATGGCTGACGCTTCTCGGAGACCGCGTCGAGGGAGCGCGTGTGCTCGACGCGTTCGCCGGGTCCGGGGCGCTCGGCATCGAGGCCATGTCGCGGGGCGCGGCGTCGGTCGACTTCGTGGAAGACGGGCCGGGCGCCCTGCACGCGCTCAAGGCCAACGTCGCCGCGCTCCCGTTGAAGCGTCGGGCACGGGTGTTCAAGCGCGATGCCATCCCGTTCGTGGAGCGGCTGGACGCGGGGGCCTACGACATCGCGCTGATCGATCCTCCGTATGGTTCGCGGAAGCTGGACCGGGTGGTCCGTCGCTGGCTCGAGGTTCCGTTCGCGACCGTCCTGTGCGTCGAGCACGAGCGCGCCCACTCTCTTCCCGGGCGAGGGATCACTCACCGGTTCGGGGAGGTCTGCGTGACGTTCTACGAGAGTCATGGAGTTTCGGCCCGCCGGCCCGCATCTTCACCCACCCCGGTCGAGAAACCCTAAAGCCACGGAGCGATCATGGCGGCGTACACCTGCGACAAATGTGGAATGAGCATCGGAATCATGACGTGCGGCCAGTGCGGCGCCGACCTCGTGCACGAGACGCTCACCCGGGACGACGGCAGTTCCGTCCATGTATCGAAGTGTCCCGAGGAGCACGGCATGGTGAAGTCTCCGATGTGCTGCGGTGAGGACATGGCCTGCACCGTTTGATCGGTCAGGCTGCACCGTTTGATCGGTCAGCGGAGGCGAGCACCGATTCGAAGAGCGTCTCGTAGGCCTCGGCGCACCGATCCACGACGTATTTTTCATGAAAAAGTCGGCGGTTCGTCTCCCCCATTTTCCGGGCCAACTCGGGCTCAGCGACGAGACGGGCGATCCCTGAGGCGAGTCGCTCCTGGTCTCCCAGAGGAGTGACGAAACCGGTCACACCATCCTGGAGAAAATCGGTGTGACCGCCGAAGTCCGGACAGACGATCGGAAGGCCCACGGCCATGGCCTCCAGGAACATCAGGCCGAACCCCTCATGAAGCGTGGCGCTGACGAAGGCGTCGGCGCTGTCGAGGATCTGCCATTTCACTTCCTCATCCACGCGACCGGGGAAATGCACGCGGTCCGCGACGCCGAGGCTCTTCGATAGCCCCTCCAGCGGCTCGCGCTGGGGTCCAGACCCGACGAGCGCGATGTGTACGTTTTCGAGTCCCGGATGCGTCAGCGCCTGCAACAGCCGGTCGTGACCCTTGCGTGGGATCAGCCGACCGACGGCAACTCCCAGGAACACACCGGCGGGCAGGCCGAGTTGTTCACGAGTAGCCGGTTCGAAGTCGAACGGACGGATGCCCAGCGGAATCATGTCGATCTCGCGCCCGGCCATCGCGGAGGCGAAGTATCGGAGCGCATTCTCTCTCGTGTTCTGCGAAGCGGCAACGATTCGTGCCGACGCTCGCATCACTCGCTTCACCGCCCACCGAAGGGGAGGGAAGGCGTGAGGCGATGCCTTCTTTGACGGATCGTACAGATCGCCGCCGTGCACCGTCAGCACGTGGGGCACGCCGGCTCGGCGCGCCAGCCAGACGGATGCCGGTCCGGTAGGTACGGCGAAATGAGCGTTCGCGATGTCGAAGGCTACCTCGTCCACGATGTATCGCGCATGTCGGGCGACGGCCTGCGGAAACGAGAGCATGGAGATCCACGAGGCGACAGAGTGACGTGAGCGTCCCCACACCGGCACACGGACGATGTCCACGCCGCCCAGAGTCTCTCGCGCCGGAAGATCGCCAAACCCCGACGTCACCATCACCACCCGGTGTCGTTTGGCGAGTTCTTCGCATACGAGCTGGTGGATTACTCCGCCCCCGCCCCCGAGAGGCGGATACTCGTAGTTGACCATGAGGATGTTCATGCGCCGAGGTCGACCGGAACCCGGCCGGGCTCTCCCGCCTCGCTGGCGAGAGGGTACGCGGCCCCGACGTCCCCGATCTCCGCCTCGACACGTGCATCGTCCCACCCCATCGCCTCCGCCATGACCTCCGCTACGCTACGGAGAAGAGACGGTTGCGGGGCGGAGAACAGCCCGAGATCGGTGCGGCGAACGATGACATCCTCGAGTGTCTGCGCCATCTCCTCACGGATCGCATGCCGAATCGTGCGCGGCAGGACGTCCCGGGCCGAGACCGGCGCGTCGCCCTCGGCATCGATGACGGACGGGGCGTTCGTCCCGTAGTGCATGGACAGTCGATCGATCGCCGCCTCATCGATCGCCGGCCATCGGCCCCGGTATTCGCGCTTCAGATCCGAGAGGCATGCGATGTCGCCGCCGAAGAGGGCGGTCGTCGCGGTCGCGCAGGGTGCGCTCGACCATCCGCGACCCTTCACCACGTCGTCGAGCAGCGCCTCGGCCTCCACGCGGGCGGTGGTGTACCGAACACCGATGAGGGTAAACAGCCCGTCGACCCCGTGCTCGCGCCCATGGTCCGTCACGGCGGATCGGTGCCCGTATCGCAGGTCCTGCGCACCGGGGCGGTTCTTTCCGAACAGCACGAGCCCCGTGTTGTAGTGCGTGATTTCGTCCCGTCGGAGCTGGAAGCCCGGGTAGCCCCGGTTGAATTCGTCGACGAAGCTCTGGAGTTCCGCTGTGGCGACGCGGATGTCGTCGGGCGATCGCTCGTAGGGGATGTGCCAGACTCCGACGATCGATCGACCGCGCCATGGGACGACGAAGAGATGCCGTTTCGATCTGCTCAGAACGGCGTCCGGGTCCGACGTGCCCCCGAGGACGGCAAGCCCCGTCTCCTCTGCCGGCCGGTTCACGACAAGACAGAGGTCACGCGAGAACGTCGATGGTTCTCCCTCCTCGATTCCGGCTCCGGAGGCCAGGAGCCGCTCGGACCACGCCCCGGCCGCAACGACCACCACGTCCGCTTCGATTTCGAATGCATCGCCCGTGAGGGCGTCGCGAGCGGCGAGGGTCCGCACACGGCCCTGCCGGACATCGACGCCGGTCGCCTCGACATAGTTCGCGACAACCGCTCCCTCGGCGACCGCCGACTGCAGGGCAGCGATCCCCAGCCGCTGGGGGTGCAGCAACTGGGCGTCGGCAAACACGCCCGCACCGGTGAGGCCCTCGCGTTCGACGCCCGGGAACATGCGTTCCAGTTCCGAGCGGGACATCATGCGGCTTGGCGGAAGGCGTCGATCCGCGTCCCCGATTCCGCGATCACGGTCGAACGTGAGCAGATCGTAGGCCATCAGTCCCGCCCGCAACACGCTCTTCCCCTGCATCCCTCGCCCGTACGTGGGGATCGCGATCGGGAGCGGCGCGACCAGGTGGGGGGCGGTCGTCAGGAGAATTCGCCGCTCGCGCGACGTGGCCCGTACTCGCGCGACATCACCGTGCTGCAGATAGCGGATGCCGCCATGTACCATGCGATACGAGTTGCCGGACGCCGCCGACATGAAATCGCCCTTCTCTACCAGCGCCACCGACAATCCACGGTGCGCGGCGTCGCGGGCGATGGCGGCGCCGAAGATGCCGCCGCCAACGACGACGATCTGGAACTTCCGTCCGGACAACGCCGCCAGATCCCGCTTCATGACGCGGCCGGACTCCCTGAATGCCCGGGAACGCGCGCGACCGCGCCGAGCTTCTTCGTGAAGATCCGATCGTCCTTCCCGACCAGCCGAAAATTGAACCGGTAGAAGAACGTCCAGAACACGTGGATCGCCAGCGCCACGTAGTTGAGCGGGTTCGACCAGAACACGTACAGGTCGAGCGGAAACGCCTTCACGTCTACGAAGCCCGAGTACTTCAGCACCTGGCAGAGACTGTATTCGGTGAAGCTGTTGTAGTGGTCGAAATTCCCGCTGCGCGACTCCGAACCCGTCATCGGAGATGTACCGTTGATGGAATGGACGACCAGCGTACCTCCGGCCGAAAGTCGAGTTCGACACAGCGAGAGAAAGCGGAGGATCTCCTCTTTCGTCAGGTGGTTCAGTTCCTGCTCGGCGAAGATCACGTCCCAGGATTCGCCGTCCTCTTCCAGAAGCGTGAATGCGTGCGCCACCCGGCACGGAAGGTCACGCTTCTTCGCGAGTTCGATCTTGTCGGGAAACGAATCGATCCCTTCCACCGCAGTGTATCCGCGGTCGCGAAGGAGGTTCACGAAGTATCCGGGACCGCATGAAATCACGAGGATCGATGCGTCCCGGTTCGTCGGCAGATGCGGCAGATAGTTGTGGGAATAGAAGCGCGCGAACGACGCGTACCCCTTCTCGATGTCCCGGGGCGCCTCCCAGAACGAATCGAATGGCTCGATTCGAGCGGTCAACTCGTATTCGGTCACTGCAGCAGCCCCTCCGCTCTGTACCACTCCGCGGTCGCGCGCGCACCGTCGGCAAACGTAACCCTCGGGTTGAAGCCGATGAGCTCTCGCGCTCTCGTCGACGACAACTCGAAGCTATTTCGAAAGAAGTCCAGCCGCCTTCTGTGCAGCGGCGGTTGAATGCCCATCGGCCGCAGCGTGAACTCCATGAGCGTGCCGATCGTCAGCAGGGGCCATAGCGGCACCCGCAGACGAGGCGGATCGACGCCCACCGCGCGGGCCACCGCCGCGATCATCTCGTCGGTGGTCAGGGGTGCCGGACCGCCGAACTGAAGCACCTTGCCGATCGCCGCGTCGCACCCGGCGGCCACCAACAACCCGTCCACGAGGTCGTCCACGTACAGGACATCGTGGAGGTTTCGGCCCGGTCCGATCAGGAAGAATCGTCCCTTCCGAAGTGCGCGAAAGAGCTTCAGCAGACGACGGTCTCCAGGCCCGTAGATCTCGGGGATGCGGACGACGACGACCGGCACGTCGGTCGCGGCCGCCGCGAGTCTTTCCCCCTCGAGCTTGGTCTTCCCGTAAATGTTGTGTGGGTTGCAGGGCGTCGATTCATCGACGACACCCGTTGTGATCCCGTACACGCCGATCGTGCTCCCGTGAACGACGCGCCCGACGCCGGCGGCAGCGCACTCTTCGAGGACCACCCTCGTTCCGGCGACGTTGACCTCGCCGAACCGCTGATCGGAGATCGACATTTCGTGCTGGGCAGCCGCCAGGTGCACCACGATGTCCGTTTCGGCAACCAGTGCCCGGACCGTCTCACGATCGGTCACGGAGCCGAGGTGTACGGTCACGCCCGCAGCTTCGAGACGTTCGCGGTTGCCCGATTCGGCTTCGGTGTTGGTTTGCCCCAGAACCCGAACGGTCATTCCCCGATCGATCCCGGTGAGAGCCAGACGAGATCCGATGAACCCGGTCCCCCCGGTGATCACCAGCCGCCTGCCCTCGGGCGTCTGGTCCTCAGCCACGGTTCGACAGCGAGGCGGCCAGGTAGTCTCCGAGCGTGCCGACCGTGCGAAGCGGGCTCGGTTCGGCGTCGGCGGTGGCGGCGAGGTCGACGTGTATGCCCGCGCGCTCGAGCCTGGCCTCCGCGCTCGCGACGAAGTTCACCAGATCGAGCGAATCGAGAGCGCCCCCGAGCAACGCGGTTTCGCGGGAGACCTCCAGCTGATTCTCTCGCGCACGAGTCTCGTTGAGTTCCGACACCGCCTCGAGGAGGGCCGCGACGATGGTCTCGGAGGTCTCCGAACTCTCCGCGCCCGGAACCGTGCGTGCAACGGCGGCGGTGGCCCGGTCGGCCCCGTCGTCCGGCTCGGTCGAAGAAGAGGAATGCGGAATCGAGAGGGCCCGCTGGTGCGGAGCGAACGTGGTGTGAGGCGGCACGCTTTCCCGGACGATCGCGGCCGCGCCGACGATCGATCCTTCGCCGATCTCCACGCCGTCGAGGATCATCGCGTTCTGGAACACCGTGCAGTGGTTGCCGATTCGCACCGCACCTCGCGTATATCGCCGACCCCCCTGCGGGTCGGATCCGTCGATCGCCGCGTGGGCGACGAGCGCCCCGCCGATGCGCGCCCCGCCCGCGATGCTCACCGACTCGCCGATCTCGACACCGCCCTGCGAGACCAGCGACGCGTGGGAGCCGATGTCGGTGTTGCTTCCGATCCGGATGCTCCCTCCCTTCGATGTGACGACCGCGGCCCTGTGCACGATGACGTTGTCACCGATAACGATGCCCGCTTCCCCCGCGCCACGCCCGTCGAGGATCGCGAGGTCGTCGATGACGACGTTATCGCCAAGCGAGATCCGATGGGCGTTTCTCAGCACGATGTCGCGTCCGAATACCGGGTTTCGTCCGACGCGACGGAACAGGGTCGGGCAGAAGATCCTCCGCAGCGACAGCCCCAGGGCCCCCGGCACCGGGATCACGAAAAGCATGATCAACTCGTACCGCAGGAGCTTCCAGAACGAGAACTCGCCGATCACGAGTCCCGCGTACCGTCGGACGCTGCTTTCGTCTCCGTCGAGAAGACGTGGGCGAGCAGTATCGGCCTCGTCGAGGCGTTGCGTTCGAGATGGGTCCATATTCCTATCAAACAGCGCAGAGCCCGTGCCAGCGCGAGTGCACCGGCCGCGAATTCGTGATCGTACCCATCTTGCGACACGGCACGAGATTGCGCGACCGGCCTCCTTCGCGCTGAGCGGTCTGGATGGCGGCTGGTGGAAGGTGCCTGCGTGGCGCGTCGGCCACAGCATGGCGCGCCGCCGGACGACGGTTTGCCCCCATGGCCGGAGGTCGAAAGAGTGTGCGGGATTGCAGGCATTATCGCGCAAGACGGTATCCGCCCGGCCGCCGGTCGCCGGATGCTGGAGCTTCTGCGGCACCGGGGTCCCGACGACGTCGGCCTGGAAACGTCCGAGACAGCCCTTCTCGGTCAGACCCGTCTATCGGTGATCGACCTGGAAACGGGTCACCAGCCAATCGTGAGCGAGGACGGTCACGTTTGGCTGGTGTGCAACGGCGAGATCTACAACCATGCCGAGCTTCGTCAGCGACTCGAGAGGGCGGGGTGCCGTTTTCGTACCCGTTCAGACTCCGAGGTCATTCTCCACCTCTACCGTCTCAACGGCAGGGAGTGCGTTCGCTACCTGCGCGGGATGTTCGCGTTCGCGATCTGGGACGAGAAGGCGCGCACGCTCTTCGCGGCGCGCGATCATCTGGGGCAGAAGCCGTTCTACTACCATGTCGCCAACGGTCGACTTCTGTTCGCCTCCGAGATCAAGGCATTGCTCGCGGCCGAGCCTGACCTGGCGGAGCTCGACCATACGGCCCTGGACCAGTACCTGGCGCTCCGCCTGATCGCGCCGCCCCGCAGCATGTTCCAGAACATCCGAAAACTCCCGCCGGGTCATCATCTCACCTATCAGTCCGAACGTGGCCTCGAGATCGAGAGATACTGGCAGCCCCGCTACGAGCCGAAATACGAGTCGTCGGAGGCGGAACTGCTCGACGAGCTCGAGGAGGTGCTCACCGACGCCTGCGAAGCCCACATGGTGAGCGACGTCCCGGTAGGGGCGTTTCTCAGCGGCGGGATGGATTCGAGTCTGCTGGTGGCGCTCCTCGCCGGACGTCTGGGCCGCAAGGATCTCCCTACCTTCACCATGTCGTTGTCGCACGAGTCGTTCGACGAGTCGCCGTATGCCCGAATCGTCGCAGACCGGTTCGGGACGGATCACCACGAGGAGACGGTGACGCCCACGCTGGTCGGCACGCTTCCGTCGATCATCTGGCATCTGGATGAGCCGTCCGACCCTCTCTCGCTACCGACATTTCACCTCGCACAGATGGCCGCGCGACATGTGAAGGTGGTGCTCGGCGGAGACGGGGGGGATGAGGCGTTCGGCGGCTACGATCGTTACTACGCGAGCCGGTACGCCGACAGATACGCCAGGATCCCCAGGCCAATCCGAAGCGGAGTCATCGGGCCGGTACTCGCCAGACTTCCCGACGGTCACTGGTACAAGAGTCTCACGCACCAGTGGAAGTGGCTACACCGTGCTTCCTTCCTGGAGGGGGCCGATCGCTACGCCGACAACCTGACGTATTTCCAGTTTGCTCGGGGAACGCGAGACCTCCTGTACACGGCCGAGACTTCGGCCGCGATAGACGGCGTTGCGGAAGACGTGGTCTGCGCCGCCTACGATGCGGCGGACGCGACGGAGTCGCTCGATCGAATGCTCGCGGCGGATGTGTCGATTCGTCTGCCGGACCACCCCGTGATGGTCACCGATCGCATGACGATGGCTCACGGGCTCGAGGCCCGGAGCCCCTACATGGATCTGCGAGTCGTCGAGTTCGCGGCTCGGCTGCCCATCCACATGAAGGTGCGGGGACGGACACTGCGATATCTTCAGAGGAAGCTCGCACTTCGACATCTCCCCCGTCGCATCATCGATCGGCCGAAACAGGGATTCTCGTCGGCGTTGCCGTACATGCTGCGGGACGAGTACTCCCTCCTCTACTCGCTGTTTCTCGCACGGTCGCGGCTGGCCAGCGACGGCGTTCTGAGGCAGGAAGGCATCGACCACATCATGCGAGCGCACGAATCCGGGCGTGTGGATCACGGCCAGCGTATGTGGCTCCTGCTCAACTCCGAAGTCTGGTATCGGATGCTGATCCAGGGAGAGTCTCGCGCCGACGTCGAGGCGCAGATCGCGGACGCCACGCGCGCCGCGACGACGCGTCCCGTGACGACGCGTCCCGGGATCGCCGATCAGTCGGCGGGCTCGACGACCGAGACGCCTTCGGGTACCGCGTAGTCTTCCGACGCCTCCCAGACAAACACGCGGCCCCCCTCCGGCCGCAAACCGGAAGCGTTGAGGAAATCGAGGCACGGTCGGTTACGATCGGTCGTCAAGAGTTCCGCGCGGATCCGCTCACAGCCGACCGCTCGCGCACGACCGACGGCCCACGCGATCATCGAGCGTTCGAGGTTGCGACCCAGCACCCGGCAGCTCATGACGAAATCGACGACGTCCAGCGTTTCCCCGTCTGTGGCCACGCCGAGCAGGCCGGTGAGGCCATGGGATCCGAACCTGTCGGAGACGCGGAAGGTCCAGAACTCGTGCGCCGGTTGTTCCGTCCAGCGCCAGAGCCCGGCCTCGGGCAGCCGTCGAGTCGCCAGGTTCATCTGGTTCGTCTTGTTGAGCAACTGGGCGGCACGCCCCAGGCTGGCTTTGTCGAGCCGCTCCACCTCGACCTCCGTTTGGAGGGTCCGGAGCCACTCCTCGATCGATCCGATGTTCGCTCGTTCCTCGTCCTGCTCTCGCCTCGCGCGGTACATCGTCGCGCGCGATCGGTCCTCTTCTGTGAGCACCTGGGAGTCGAAGCAACGAAGGGCCCGCAACTCCCGCGCGTATCGCGACGGAGATCGGGGCCACTCTGGAACGAAGACATCGGGTAGCGCCTCCCGCACGCGGGCCCTCTCCGCGGCGGAGTCGTCGATGAACACGACCGAGTCCAACCCGAGATTCAGCTCCGCGGCGATGTCGGCGATGTTTTGCGCCTTGTCGTTCCAGTCGATCCGCCAGGCGGCGAAATCGTCTCGGCGCAGGATCATCTCCGGATGGCGCTCGATGGCCGCCAACGCGACGGCTTCCTGATTCTTGCTCGCCAGCGCGAGTAGAACCCCGCGATTCGTGAGGGCCTTCAAGGCTCCCTGGAAGTCGGCGTATGCTTCTCCATCGGGGTCGTGTCCGCCGACCCGGAGACCCTCCCATCCGTCTTCGCCGACGAGGCCTCCCCATAGCGTGTCGTCCAGGTCGAGGACGATCAGCTTTCGCGCACTGCCCATCCCGCTCCTCAGCAGCGCCTTTACGTCGGCCGCCGCATGGTGGAACACGGGGTTCGTGAACGGAATCTTCGCCAGGTAGAACAGGCGATCGCTGAAGACGTCCTCATCGGGCAAGCGAATCCAGTCTTCAGCATCGAGCACGAAAACCCCCGGTGCACCGCCGAGGCCTCGAACCAGGTCGACGTTGGCCTCCAGCACGAGTCGGCGAAGCCCGAGCGGGTGGGTCATCTCGAGCGGCCCCAGCCCTCTGGCGCCCCGCGGGGCGAGCCATGTGGGCACGATAACCGTGCCTACTCTCTCCCTCAGCGCCAGGAGGTGGCCCACGAAGCGCGCCACCTCCCGGCTCAGATCTCCGGGATCGACCGACTCGAACGCCGCGGCTCGCCGGTAGGTCGGGAGCACGGCCTCCGGTCGCGTCCAGATCAGGGCGAAGTCGGGGCGAGACGCCCACGCAGGGTGCCCCGGGTCGATGAGAGCCTGGTCGACCTGGCCGAACGCCGACTCGAGGACCTCCACCACAGGGGGCTCCTCCGAGTTGCGGAGTACGGCCGCGAGATTCTGCGTGTTGAAATCCGCGACGAGGACTCCGCTCATTTTCGTCGACTTTGACAAAGGCTGTGGACCTCTCTGAGGTGACTTCGGTTTTTCGTCGCCAATCGCTCCGCCCGAGTCGAGCAGGGGGCATGCCACGGCCTCGCCACGGGCGTATCTGCCCTCGTCTACGCTAACCGGTTGGCTTGTTGTGACTTGAGTAGAACGCTGAATCCGGCGGCACGGCAAGTGCTCCGAGCGCCCGTATCGCACCGAAGCCGATATGCGTTGCCGCGAGGCAACAACCCGCCTAGGTAAGAGGGTCCAGCCACTATGGGAGGGGCGGTTCCTACACTGCCGGGCTGGAACACGGGGGGATGTTTGCAGGCTCTTGTTGGTGTGTTTGGCACCGCCGATCTGGCCGATGTCACAGAGATGGGTCGACGCCTCGCCCACCGCGGGGACGGCGTTCGCATCGTGCAGCCGTCGCCGGACGTTGCCGTCGCGTCCATCGCGGCCCGTCCGGAGAGGTACGTCTCAGTGGCAGACGGTCTCTCGATTGTCTGCGTCGCACGGATCGGCAACCATGCCGCGTTAGCGGCAGAACTGCCGGTCGACGCCCCGACGGGTAGCGAAGCCGAGCTTCTGCTCTCGCTCTACCGGCACCTCGGCCCTGAGTCTCTCGAAACGGTTGACGGGGAGTTCGCTCTCGTCATCGTCGACTCGCTGCGTGATGAGATCGTTCTCGCTCGAGACTTCTTCGGGTTTGCACCGCTGTATTACGCGGCGTTGCCCTCGGGCGGCTTCGCGTTCGCGTCCGAATACAAGGCGCTTCTCGCACTCCCGGACGTCGACCCCGTTGTCGACCGAAGCATGCTCCAGTACCTGCAACACGCGAAGAAGTTGCCGGTCGGTCGGACGCTTCTGACCTCGGTTCACGCCGCATTGCCGGGCACGGTCGCGACCGTCACGCGCAGCGGCGCAACCGTCGCGACACACAGCTTTCGACCGCTGGCCGTCGACGACGTGATCGTGCGCGAAAAGGTGGCGGTCCCGGTGCTGCGCGACGCCTTGATCGACGCGGTCCGGCGGGCCGCGGACGATCTCGACCCGATCGGGTTGGCCCTCAGCGGCGGCATCGACTCGGTCGGGCTCGCCTTCGTTCTGCGGAGCGTCTACCCCGATCGCGAGATACATACGTTCACGACCGGGTATGGTGCGGAAGACCCGGAGATCCGAACCGCCGCTCAGGTGGCCGAGGCGATCGGTTCGGTCCATCACGAGGTGATCACGTCGCCGGCTCTGCTCGAGGAGGAACTGGCCGAGTTGGTCTGGCACCTCGAGGATCCGTTCGCGCGAAGCGAGGTGCTCCAGCTGTTCGAGATCGGAAAGGCGGCCGCGGGCCACGTCGATGTCGTTCTTACCGGTCAGGGGTCCGATAGCCTCTTCGGCGGCATGCCGCGGTACCGGCTTCTTCGACTTCTCCAGCGTCTCCCGTTCCTCCGCCCTTCGCTGACCGAGCTCTACGATCTCGCGACAAAAGGGTTGCTGCCGAGGCGCCGAATGGCGCGACTCATGGCGCGCTTCTACTACCGCGACGGCGTGTCACCCGTACCGGCGATTCTCGGAAGCGAGTACTCGGCTCCCCGTCACGGGGCCTTCGACGTGGGCCGTGAGTTCGTGAACCGGCAGATGGCGGAAGGCTACCAGTCGGGCCAGGCGCTCGACATCCCGAAATACGAGCGAAGCTTTGCCGCATCGGGCGTCAGCTTGCGATCGCCCTACTGCGACGTCGAGTTCGCCCGCGTCGCGTTTCGTATCAGCGACCGCCTCAAGATCAGAGGCGTCAACAGCAAATACATTCTTCGTCGCACCCTCGCCGCCTTCATGCCGACTTCTCTGACGAAGCTCCCCAAGCGCATGCAACGGATGCGTTGCGACCTCGTCTTCTCGCGCGTCCTCGACGGGGTCGCCGACGCCGTTCTCTCGGCGGAGAGCATCGAGAAGCGAGGCTTCATGGCCCGGGAAGAGGTGTGGAAGCTCCGTCAACGGGATCCCGACTCTCCCTACCCGTATGAGAGCGCCATGCGACTGTGGACCGCGATTCTCACCGAATTCTGGGCGCGGGAATTCCTCGATCGACGGGGTCACCGTCCGGACGTCACAGTGGATCACGGCGAGCGGGAACTCCGCCGGGCGTAGGACCTCCAGTTTCGATCACGGGTTCGTCGGATCGATCATCCCCGAAAGCCATGTCCGTACCTCTTCCCGTGAGTGACCGCTGATGAAGAGGCGGTACCAGATTTCCAGGTTCAGCAGGTTCCAGATCTTGAAGTTGTGGTCCACTCGTCCCGCCTGGTGCTCTTCGACGATTCGATCCACATAGGCGCGATCGAAGAGCCCCGCTTCGAAGATCAGGGCGTCGGCAAAAATCCCCGTGACGAACTGCGCCAACCCGGCCTTGAACCAGCGCGCCATGGGGAATTTGAACCCCATCTTCGGTCGGTCGATGAGATCTGCGGGAAAATGTCGGCGGGCGATCTCACGAAGAAGGACCTTCAACTCGCCAGGCCGAATCTTGAAATCGGCCGGCAGCGTCGCCGCGAACTCCACCACCTGTCGGTCGACGAGCGGCGCACGCATCTCGAGCCCATGCGCCATGCTCATGCGGTCGGCGATGTGAAGGAAGTACTCGGGCATCCTCGTCATCTGCTCGATGTAGAGCATTCGATCGAGGGGGTCGTCGGAGTCGACGGCTTCGTAATGGCACGTGATCCAGCGGCTCGTGTCCGAATCGCTCACCCGCCCCGCCGCGTCCGCCGTGAACAATTCGAGCTTCTGCGCCTCCGAGAACCCGAAATAGGTCATGGCGAAGTAGTGTCTCGCCGCCCCGCTCCGCAGCGAAATCTCGTGAGCCCACTGCGCCTTGTCGGCCAGATTGTGGTATCCGAAGCTGTACGGGAGCCGGGCGAGCAGCGGCGCGACGAGCCGCGTGCGGAGGGCGCGTGGCAGGAGCGCGTAGGCATCGATGAGCCGCGACTGGGTAAACCGCACGTACCCGCCGAAGGTCTCGTCGCCTCCGTCGCCCCCGAGAGCGACCTTGACATGCGGATGGGCCAGTTCACTGAGAAGGTAAAGACCCACGGCGTGCGGGTCCGCCGGCTGCTCGAGGTGCCAGATGATGTCTGGCAGAAGCAGCATCAGGTCAGGCTCGACACGTGACTCGTGGTGTCGACTGCCGATGATGTCGGCCGCCTGGCGAGCGTACTTCAATTCGCTGAAGTCCGAATCTTCCACCGCGATACTGAAGGTCGGGAAGTCACTGTCCACGTGCCGTATCGCCAGCGTGGACACGAGGCTCGAGTCGACTCCGCCGGAAAGGAAACTTCCGACCGGAACGTCGCTCATCAGGTGGACGCCCACCGTCTCGTCAAGCAGCTCGCCCAGTCGGTCCGCGGCCTCCCCGTAACTCGACGACGTCTTTCGGGAGTATTCGAGTCGCCAGTATCGCTTGATCTCGACGTCCCGTTCTCCCGGACGTGCGATCAACAAGTGTCCCGGGCGCAGTTTCTTCACCCCGCGAAACAGCGTCATGTCGTCGGGACAAAAGCGAAGCCCGGCGTGGTGCCAGAGTGTCTCGATATCGACCTCCGGGCTCACCAGTCCACCGGCCAGCAGCGCCTTCACCTCGGACGCGAACGCGAGCGTCGACCCTGTTTGTGTGTAAAAGAGCGGTTTTTGGCCCAGATGGTCACGGACGAGGAGAAGCTGCCCCTCGGCCCGATCGTACAGCGCGAAGGCGAACATCCCTCGCAGATCGGAAACGAAGTCCGATCCCCAACGGGCGTACATGTGGAGCAGCACCTCGGTGTCGCAGTTCGTGCGAAACACGCAGCCGCTCGCTTCGAGCCCGGCGCGCAGGTCCGGGTAGTTGTAGATCTCGCCGTTGAACGTCACGACGAGCTTCCCGTCCGCCGAGACCATCGGCTGTTGACCGTGCGCTACATCGATGATGCTCAATCGACGATGCAGGAGCGTGACGAACTCGTCGTGCCATTCGCCCCGGCCGTCAGGTCCGCGGTGAGCCAGCGCTTCCGACATGCGCTGCAGCTTCTGTTCGGACGGACGATCCGGAGACATCACACCGGCGATCCCGCACATATCAGATCGGGCCCGGATCGGCCCCGCCCGGGGGCCGATCCCGCGCGATGGCCTTCGCACCACTCCGGTACCGGGGGCTCAGACGATAGACGAGGGCGCCCGGCAGCACCGCAACCGTCGACAGTGCGTGAACCAGCAGCCCGGCGGCGAGCGCCAGATCGGTCGGGACGCCGAGGATCGACAGGAAGAAGACGTACGCGCCCTCCACCACTCCCAGGCCGGCCACGGTGATCGGGAGACGCACGAGCAGCGTAATGACCGGGATGATCAGAACGAACCGGGCAAAGGACAGGTCGATACCCATCGCCCGAATGCCCGCATAGTTCCACGCCATCAACGTAACGATCTCGACCAGAGTGAGCGCAGAGAAAACGACCAGTGTGTGTCGGTGAGAACGGTATCCCCAGTACGAGTCGTAGAGTTTCTGGAGGTGTCCCGCGCTTCTGGCTAGCCGCTTCCGCGCCCCGATCCACTCCGTCAGCGCCTGTACCGCCGACCGGGCGCGATCTGTCGCGGAGAAGCCGATCACGGCGAGCGCCACGATCAGCAGCCCGGCGGGAAGTCCCAGCACTGTCCAGAGTGGGACGTCCGTGTCGAGGAGCAGGCCCACCAGGCCGATAGCCCCCGCCAGCGCCACCAGGGAGAGCATCACGAAACCGATCAATCGCTCCACGATGATCGAGGAGAGGATATCCGGAAGGGGTCGGTCCTCTCTCTTGAGGAACATGGCGCGGACAAAGTCCATCCCCACGGTAGCCGGCAGAAGCAGCCCCAGAAAGCTCGCCACATAGTAGAGCCGGAAGACCTCGACCAGACGGATCCGCATACCCTTCGCCCGCATCAGCAGGTTCCATTTGTACGCCATGATGAACCGGCTGAGGACCGTGATGGCCAGCCCGAAAACCAACCAGCCGAGGCTGGCACGCCGCAGCTCGGAGAACGTCGAACGCAGGTCCACGACGAAGAAGACGAGGGCGAGCAGACTCGCGCTCACCACAATCTGGAACAGCCATCTGAGGGCGGGTCTCTTCATTCCGGCCTTCGAATCGCTCCACGGACTCCGGGGGGGTACTCCTGCGAACCATCGGACGACGCTAAACTTGTGCCGATTCCGTCTCCAATCCCCGCTGCAGGATGGAAAGATGAGCCTGGGAAGTTGGGTACTCGTCGTTCTGGTCGGTACGCTCGTGCTCACGACCGCCTATGATCTGCTCCAGACGCGGCACGCAATCCTCCGCAACTTCCCGATCATCGGGCATTTCCGATACTGGCTCGAGGCCATCGGCCCCGAACTCCGACAGTATATCGTCACCGACAACAACGAAGAGCGCCCGTTCTCCCGCGACCAGCGCAGCTGGATCTACGCCTCCGCGAAGAAGGAGAACAACTACTCGGCCTTCGGCACGGACGAGAAGATCGAGTTGATCCCCAACTACATCATCATCAAGCACTCCGCATTCGCCCCCGAGCACCACGCGGAGCCGCGTCGCAAAGGTGAACCGAAGCGTGATTTTCACCCGCTGAACGCGAAGAAGCTGGCGGGCGAGTATCCCATCCCGTGCGCGAAGGTGCTCGGGTCGTTTCGGGGTCGCGCAAAGGCGTTTCGACCCCCCTCGGCCGTCAACATCTCGGCCATGAGTTTCGGGTCGCTCAGCGGTCCGGCGGTGGAAGCGATGAACCGCGGCGCGGTGCTCGCCGGGTGCCTTCAGAATACCGGAGAAGGCGGCGTGTCTCCGTATCATGTCATGGGTGGGGAGTTGGTCTGGCAGATCGGAACGGCGTATTTCGGCTGTCGCACGCCCGATGGGGGCTTCTCGCGCGAACGCTTCCTGGACGTGGTGGAAGCGAATCCGATCCGGGCGATCGAGATCAAGCTGAGTCAGGGAGCCAAGCCCGGGCTCGGCGGCGTCCTGCCGGCGGCCAAGGTGACCCCTCAGATTTCGAGAATCCGTGGCGTCCCGCTCGGGTCGGACGTGATCAGCCCTTCCCACCACCGAGCGTTCGGCGACGTCGACGAGATGCTCGACTTCGTCGAAGACCTCGCGGAGATGACCGGGCTTCCGATCGGGATCAAGTCCGCCGTCGGCGAGGACCGACTGTGGCGGGAGCTGGCCGCGCAGATGGCACGCGGCGACCGGGGCGTGGACTTCATCACCATCGACGGCGGAGAGGGCGGCACGGGGGCGGCTCCCCTCGTCTTCTCCGACCATGTCGCCTTTCCGTTCAGGGTCGGTTTCACGCGTGTGTACCGGATCTTTGCGGAAGCGGGTGTGGCCGATCGAGTCGTCTGGATCGGATCGGGCAAGCTGGGGTTTCCCGAGTCGGCCCTCCTGGCGTTCTCGTTCGGGTGCGACATGGTCGCCGTCGGGCGCGAAGCGATGATCGCCGTGGGTTGTGTCCAGGCGCAGCGCTGCCACACGGGGCACTGCCCGACGGGCGTCGCGACGCAGAACAAATGGCTGATGCGCGGCCTCGACCCCACCTCGAAGGCCGCACGCCTGGCCAACTATGTGGTCACGTTGCGGAAAGAGCTGCTCTGGCTCAGTCGGGCCTGCGGTGAGCCGCACCCCGGTCTGGTGACGGGTGACCACATCGAGATCCTGAGTGACGCCTATTCGTCCCGCTCGCTCTGGGACGCGTTCGACTACGAGAAGGGGTGGGGGCTTCCCGTCCCGGCCGATCAGCTCGCCATCCGCGACATCATGGACGACGGTCAGGCGGTCCATTGAGCGGCCCCCCCCTGTCCGTCGAGCAGCTGGCCGAACTTCGCGGAGAACTCGAGCGGCAGCTCGTGCGCCTGGAGCGTAGCATGAAGATCACCGAGCATGCCGCGCGCCCGGTCGAGCTCGACCAGACCGCGGTCGGCCGCCTCTCCAGGATGGACGCCCTGCAGAACCAGCACCTGATGAAGAATCTCCAGGAGCGGGAAGAGATGAGGCTCGCGGCGATCCACGAGGCGCTCGGGCGGCTCGAAGCCGGGACGTACGGAACCTGCACCGAATGCGACGAATCCATCGGGTTCGACCGGCTCTACGTGGTTCCCGAGGCCGCCGACTGCGGGCGGTGTCGCTGACCCGGCGCTGGGCGTTGCGGTAGCCTTCCGGGAGTTTCAGGACTTGACGATTCCGGTCGCTTCGGCGACCTTTAACGCGGCAAAGTGCCAAACAGTGGGCGAACGTGATGGGCGGGAAGCCTTCATCAACACCGGGCTTCCCTTTTTTATTGCCCCATCTGCCCACTCCCCCGCGCGGGGGAGGTCCGCGCGAGCGTCCATGCGTCGAACGCAGGGAAAGACCCACGATTCGGCCACGGAAATCAGCACAAGGAAACAGAATTATGCGTAGCACAGGCACCGTGAAGTGGTTCAACGATCAGAAGGGCTTCGGCTTCATCACGCCGGAAGACGGGAGCAAGGACTGCTTCGTACACCACTCGGCGATTCAGCTCGAGGGGTTCAAGACGCTCGCGGAGGGCGCCCAGGTCGAGTTCGATGTCGTCGAAGGCACCAAGGGCCCCGCGGCAGAGAACGTGATTCCGGTCGCGTAGTCGACTGATGTCACGTCGAGATTGGGGCCGTTCGGTATCGGGCGGCCCCTTTTTTTGTATGCATTCAAGAAGGGCTGTGGCGCTGTCCGCGCTGGCCGTCCTGGGAGCCGGTGCATGCTCGCCGGACGCGGGTGGCGACGCCGGGGGCGATACGGCCCCCGCAGAGGCACGGGCCGGAGGCGAGGCGCCCGCCGGGGTCACGATCGAGTACATCGCGCACGCGAGCTTCCGAATCACGGCGCCCGATGGCACGATCCTGATGGTCGACCCCTACGAGAGCCGCTGGTGGCTCGGGTACGATTTTCCCGCCGACCTGGATGCGCCGACCGCCGTCCTCCTCAGCCATCCCCACCCCGATCACGACGCGGGGTACGAGGCCGGCCGCGACGTGCCGTGGGGCGACGAGGTCGCCGTGCTCACCTCGCCCGGCCAGTACGTCTTCGATGGGGTCAAGGTGTACGGGGTTCGGGGCAAGCACGCCGATCCGTACGGGAAAGAGTTCGGGCAGCGAAACACGATCTGGCTGATCGACACGGGCGAACTACGGATCGCACACATCGGCGACAACGGTCCGGTGACCGATGAGATCGTCGCGGCGCTCGGACGCGTCGACATCCTGATGCTCCCCGTCGACGACGCGGAGCACATCCTCTCGCACGAGGAAGTGGAGGAGTGGCGAGCGCGCCTCTCCCCCCGCGTGCTGATCCCGATGCATTACCGGCTCGATGACATCGAAATCGATCCGGACAGCCCGAGCGACCTTCAGTCGATCGAGGACTGGCTGACCCGCCAGATCGACTTCGGAAGACTGGACGAAAACTCGATCACTTTGACGGCGGACGACCTTCCGCCGTCGCCGCGGATCTGGGTGTTCCCGCACTCTCCGGCGGTCGTTTCCCCAAACTGATACCGTATCAACAGCCCTTTAACACGCCCAACTCTCGAGAGGTCAGATGCACACCAGACGCCCGATTCCTCCGGTTTCGCTCACATGTCTGCTCGTCGCGCTCGCCATCGTCATCGCCACGCCCGCGGCGGCCCAGTCACGCGAGTACGGGCCCGTGATTCACTCTGCGGGGCCCGTGTTCGATGTCCCGGATCCCGACTTCGAGACGCCGACCGACATGGAGTTGCGCATCGCGTGGGAAATGGTCGATCCGGCTCCGGCTCCCGAACAGTTGAACACCCATCTCGTGACGGCGGCGCGGTTCCTGAACATGCACGCCCGGGCCGGTGTGCCCCTCGAAAACCTGCACCTCGCCCTCGTCGTCCACGGTCAGGCCGGGAAGGCACTGCTCGACGACATCGGGTATCGTGAGAAGGAGGGCGTCGACAACCCGAACAAGGAACTGATCCGCGAGCTCCACGACGCCGGCGTCCGCATCATCCTGTGCGGACAGACCGCGGCTGCGCGCGATCTTCCCCGCGAACGGCTCCTCCCGGAAGTCGAGGTCGCGCTGTCGGCGATGACGGCGCTACTGGTCCTCCAGGAGGAGGGATACCACGTCAATCCGTTCTAGTTGCCAGTGTCCGTGTCCGTCTTGAAGACGAGCGGCACTTCCTGGGCGAACTGAATGTCGATGATGAGATTGAGCTGGTTCTCGACCTGCACCCATCTGAGGGCCGTCGCCGCTCCGACCTCGGCCGCGAACCGGTCGTAGTAGGTAGAGTAGAGGTCCAGCCGGGATCGCAGGACGTCGAACGCTGCGGTCGAAAGCTCGGTCGCCGCGTCGTCGGACATGGTCTCGTAGTTCTCCGCATAGGAGCGGATCATCGCGAGCCGCGTATCGAACCACTTCGAGCGCTCGAGCTCGTATTCCCGGTAAATCGGCCAGAACTTCTGCGCATCGGCTTCCGAAAGTTCCATGGCCACGGCCGTGATTTTCTGAGCATCGGCTCGAACGTCGGACCGCACCATCTGAGCGAGGTTTTCCTGCGCCGCGACCGTTGCCGCGCTTCCACCGACCAGCACCATGAGGGCCGCCGACAGACGCATATACGTCCTGATTCTGTTCGTCATGTGTTGTTCCGTGCTTTTCCCGAGGTATCCAACGAGGCGGCTCGCCCGGAGGCAGCCGCGTCGGCAAGCCGCAGATCGTACGAGGAACGCCCTCCCGAGGGAAGGAGCCGCCAGAGGCGATCTCTTCTGATGTCGACGGAAGGTCAGTACCCTTATGACCCTCAGAACCCGGATGACCCGGACGACCACCCTGCCGGAGAGTGCCAATGCTTGCTTCGAGGACGTTCGCTCTGGTCGCCATCGCGGCCACGCTCGCCGTTGCCCCGACCGTTGCTCAGGGCGTCCCGACCGAGATTCGCGACGAGATGCTCGGTCAGTTCGCCAACTCGAGCGCCAAGATGACGGCGCTCTCGGAGGCGGTGCCGGCCGATCTCTACGGGTGGGCGCCATCGGAGGGGCTGATGACCGTCGCGACGGTCTACGCGCACATCGCGCGCTACAACTTCATGTACCTGTCCGACAACCTGGGCATCCCCGCACCCGACGGGGTCGATTGGGAGAACCTCGAGTCGCTGACCGACAAGATGCAGATCGTCGACGCGCTGAAGCGGTCGATCGAACACGTGAAGGAGCAGGTCGAGAAGATGACCGAGGCAGACCTGACCGCGATGACCCAACTGTACGGTCGCGAGGTGCCCGGGTGGGCCGTGCTCACGCAGCTGGTCGCCCACATGAACGAGCACGTCGGGCAGTCGGTCGCGTATGCCCGCATGAACGGGGTCGTGCCCCCCTGGTCGCGGTAGCGCCGTGACCGGCGCGATCCCGGGCGGCCTGCTGGCCGTCGTGTTCCTCGCCACGAGCCCTCTCGCGACCGGGAGCGCCGTCGATATCCGGCCCGCTGTCGATATCTCGAGCCCGGCCGACACGATCGTGGTGATCGAGACGACGGCGGGGTCCATCATCGTCGAGCTCGACGTCGAGAACGCCCCGCGGACCGCCGCGAACTTCCTCCGCTACATCGACGCGGGGCTGTACGAGGGCGGCACGATCTACCGATCGGTCCGTCAGGACAACCAGCCCGACGATGACATCCGGATCGAAGTCATCCAGGGCGGAGTGAACCGCGACCGCCGGGAAGAAGCGTTCGACCCGATCGCCATGGAGGGCACTGGCGACACCGGCCTTCGCCACCGCGACGGGACGCTCTCGATGGCGCGCGGTGACCCCGACAGCGCCCGCGGCGAGTTCTTCATCTGCATCGGCGATCAGCCCGAACTCGACGAGGGCGGGAAGCGAAACCCGGACGGACGCGGGTTCGCCGCCTTCGGCCGCGTCGTCCGTGGGATGGACGTCGTCCGACGCATTCACCGGGCCGCGACCGAGGCGCAGACGCTGGTCGAGCCCGTCGCGATCCTGAGCGTCCACACTTCGTCTCGCCGCGCCGATGGCGCGCTCGCGCCTGTCCCGTCCGCTACTTCGGGGTTCGACCCGGATGTGCTGATCGCGGCCTGGGTCGGCATGTGGCGCACGTACGATCTCGACCGGGTGCGAGAGCTGTTCCTCCCGGACGCCCGCGTAAGCTATCTGTCATCCGAACGTGAGGGTCTGATCGCGGGTCTCGACGCGCTTATCGAGCACCACGTGGGGTTCGGGTTCGTGTCCGGCGGTGCCGAGCCGTCGGCCGAACTGTGGGTCGAAGACGTGGAGGGCGTGTCGTACGGGAACACGGCTGTCGTCACGGGCGTGTGGTACTTCGGCGACCCGGCGAGCCGTGGGGAAGCACAGCGCGGCCCGATGACTGTCGTGTACACGCTGTACGGCGACGAGTACCGAATCGCCCACATGCATTTCGCGAACTACGAAGAGTGATCCGTCCCGTCGACGGCCTGGCGACGGACGCCCGGTGACCGACGTCTCCGGGACGGCATCCGACTACTTCGCGTCGATGATCGAGGAGTACGACTCGCTCATCCGCCGCGCCGTACCGGCGTACGAGACGATGTTGGCCGCCACCCTGGAGTATCTGCCGCCAACCCCCCGTGACGGGCTCGAACTCGGGTGCGGAACGGGGAACTTCACGCTCGCGCTGGCGGATCGTTTTCCCGACTGCCACTGGACGACCGTCGATGCGTCCGGTGAAATGATCGAGCTCACCCGCGCTCGACTCGCCGAAGCGGGCGCGGCCGGTCGTGCGGATTGCGTGCTCGGACGCTTCGAGGAGATGGACTTCGGCGACGGTTCGTTCGATCTGATCACCTCGTGCATCAGTCTACACCACGTGGCCGACAAGGCCGCGCTGTTCGCCTCGTCGCGACGCATGCTGCGCCCCGGCGGATCGCTCTGTTTCGCAGATCAGTTGACCGGGGCGACTCCGAGAATCGCCGATCGCCACTGGGAAAGATGGCTCGAACACTGCCGCGCGCCCGGTCAGTGCACCGAGGAGGAGATCGACCATCTCATCGAGCACTCGGAGATGCACGATCACTACGAATCGCTGGCCGCGCATGCTCGATATCTGCGTGACGCGGGCTTTGTCGAAATCGACTGCGCGTGGCGCGACGGCATGTGGGCCGTGGTCACGGCCGAGTAGCCAACTCCATCGAGGAGTCACCATGAAACGCTTCGTGCTTGCAGCGACCGCGCTGCTGATCGCCCTTCCAGTGTTGGCCCAGGAGTCGGCGATCGCCGACCACTCGCGGGTCAAGGAGGCCCTCCGCCTGTTGGACTCGTGGATCGAGGGCCAGCGGGCGTACGACGC
>JBGMQU010000016.1:0-40924 GCA_048060725.1 Gemmatimonadota bacterium
GCGGTCGCGCGGCTGCACGAGTTGGGGCTCCGGGTCGAACTTTACTGCAGCGTGGTCGTCAAGAGCCAGGAGCCCGCTCCCGGAGGCGAGGTTCGAAGGGGCGGGATGGTCGTCCTCCGCTAGGGAACAACGGAACACGCGTTCGGTGTGGGGGATAGCCGTACCGAGACATGGATGTCGGCGCACCCGCAGAGCGCGGAAAAGGCATCGACCGGCAACGAAAACCCGAAGCGCAGGCAGTCGGCCCGGACAATGCAACCCGTGCCCCAACAGACCATCTCCAGCGATCGAGTCGAGCAGAGATTGCTCCTGAAGGGCCTGCGGCCCCATTGGATCGGTGTTCCGACTCACGACTTCGGGGGGCTGACCGCCGATTCCCGACGGATCGAAGCGGGACAGTTGTTCGTGGCCGTGCCCGGAACGAAGGTCGACGGGCATTCGTTCGTGCCCTCCGCGGCGGCCGCGGGAGCGGCGGCGGCCGTCGTCGAGCACGCGGTCGACACGACGCTTCCCCAACTCGTGGTGTCGGACGCGAGGGCCGCCGTCGCCCACCTCGCAATGCTCTTCGAGGGCGACCCCGCGGATCGACTCGCCTGCATCGGCGTGACCGGGACGAACGGGAAGTCGACGACCGTGTGGTTCGTACGCTGGCTCCTGGCTGCGGACGAACCCACCGCCGCGATCGGCACACTGGGACTCCTCGGCTCCGATGGGGTGTTGCGTCCCGGATCGCTCACCACGCCCGACCCCATCGGGCTGGCGGCCATGATGTCGGAGTTGCGACGGGACGGGGTCGAGAGGGTCGCACTCGAGGCATCGTCGCATGCGCTCGACCAGCGACGCCTCGACGGCCTCCGATTCCGGGCGATCGCGTTCGCGAGTTTCAGCCGCGAGCACCTTGAATACCACCCGGATCTCGAATCGTACCGGACGGCCAAGCTGCGGTTGATCGACCTGTTGGAAGACGGAGGAGTATGCGCGACCAACATCGATGAACCGGCCTGGGCCGATCTGGCCCCCGTGGAGGCTCGCACGGTGCGGTACGGGTTCGGTCCACGTGCCGACGTTCGGGCCGTGGATCCGTCATTCGGGGCTGACGAGACGACCTTTACTCTGACGACTCCGTCCGGGGAGGCGCCCGTGCGATTGCCGATGCCGGCGGAGTTCAACGTCCGAAACGCCCTCGCGGCGGCGGCGATCGGCCACGGGTTCGGCCTCTCGCCGGAGCGCATCGCCGAACGACTGGCCACCGTCCCACCCGTGCCCGGTCGCATGGAGGTGCTGCGTCGCGAGCCCACGCTCGTGATCCGCGACTACGCGCATACGCCGGACTCGTATGAGCGCGTCCTCGAGACGATGCGAGCGCTCGTTCCTGGTCGTCTCGTCGCCGTGTTCGGCTGCGGCGGCGACAGGGATCCTCAGAAGCGGCCGATCATGGGCGAGATCGCGACCCGATGGGCCGACCTCACCGTCGTCACCACGGACAATCCCCGTACCGAAGATCCGGCCGAAATCTGCCGACAGGTCGTGGCGGGCCTGGACGCCGACAGGTACGAGATCGTGCTCGACCGTAGAGACGCCATCGAGCGCGCCCTGCTCGGGGCCGGTGCCGACGACGCCGTCGTACTTCTTGGCAAGGGACACGAAACGTATCAGATCATCGGCCTGGAGAAGCTCCCCTTCGACGAGGCGGCCATTGTCGAAGAACTCGCGTGCGGATCCTCATGACGGTGGCCGCACCGCAGGGCCTGACGTCCGTCGAGATCCGTGCGACGCTCGGTCTCCAGCACGCCGATACCGAGCACGAATACCGCGGCGTGGCCGCCGACTCGAGACAGGTCGAACCGGGTCAGCTGTTCGTCGCGCTCGCAGGCGAGCGCGTCCATGGGGCGAACTATCTCGCGGAAGCCGCGACGGGAGGGGCAGTCGGAGCCATCGTTCCGGCCGGGCGAGAGAACTTCGACCTTCCGCTAGAGTACTTTGCCGTAGCCGATCCTCTGACGGCCCTGGCCACGCTCGCCGCCGCCGTCAGGTCGCGGTCGAGGGCGCGGGTGATCGCGGTAACGGGCAGTTCGGGGAAGACGACGGTAAAGGAGATGATCGCCTCCGCCCTCGCCGGAGCCCGCCGCGTGTACCGCACCGAGGGCAACCTCAACAGTCAGGTGGGGCTGCCGCTCACGGTCCTGTGCGCTCCGGCCGACGCCGACGTGTGGGTGGTGGAAGTAGGGGCGAGCGAGCCGGGTGAGATCCGGAAGCTCGCCGCGATCGTCGCTCCCGATGATGTGATCGTTACGACCGTCGGCCCCGCACACCTCGACGCCTTCGGCGACGAATCGCAGGTGCTGGAGGAGAAGCTCGACCTGGTGCGTGCGGCGCCCCCCGACGGCGCAGTGGTCGTTGGCGAGGTACCGGAGGCCCTCGTCCGCCGGGCGAGAGAAATACGTGCGGACACGATCGTCGCGGGGATGGGCCCCGAGGCCGATGTCCGACCCGACCGGATCGAGATCGAGGCCGAGCGCGCGGGCTTCGAACGAAACGGCGTGTGGATCGAGGTCGCCGTGGGCGGCGAGCACCACCTTCGCGACGCCCTGATCGCGACCGCGGTCGCCGAGGTCGTCGGCGTGCCGCTGGACGTCGTCGCGAGCGGCCTGGCTGCCTACGTGCCTCTGGGGCACCGCGGGTCGGTCGTACGGATCGGAGGGCTTACCGTTCTCGCCGATTGTTACAACGCCAACCCGGAGTCGTTTCGCGCGGCAATCGCACAGTGTCGAGACCTCTACCCGGGCCGCCGTCTCGCCGCGTTCGTCGGCTCCATGCTGGAACTGGGAGAGGCCGAGGCGGCGGCTCACCGCGACGTGGCCCGCGAACTCATCTCTTCCGGATTCGACGCCGTGGCCGCGACCGGCGCGTTCGCGGACGCGTTCGACGCCCTGCCGGCGTCCGAGAAGGTCGCGGGGGTGTGGACCGCGTACGAGCCGGAGGATGCATGGCCGACATTTGCAGAGTCGCTTCGCGGAGACGAGGTCGTCCTCGTGAAGGCGTCGCGCGGAGAGAGGTTGGAGCGCGTGCTCGTGTGGCTGGAGGACGGTTTCGGGACAGAAGACGAACCCACCGCGGAGGACCGGCACTGAAATGCTCTACCACCTCCTTTTCCCACTCTCGGAACAGCACATCCTCTTCAACGTGTTCCAGTACATCTCGTTCCGTGCCGCGGGGGCCATGGTCACGGCTCTCCTCACCGCCTTCGTTATCGGGCCGAGGGTGATCGGCTGGCTGGGCAGAAAAGGGTGGGGCCAGGTGGTGCGGGCCGAAGGACCGTCGACGCATCTGAAGAAGGCCGGTACCCCGACGATGGGCGGCCTGATCATACTCACCGCGACCGTGCTGCCGGCCCTCCTCTGGGCCCGCCTCGACGAAGCCTACGTGTGGATCGCCCTCGCCGTGACGGTCTGGATGGGCGGAATCGGGTTCATGGATGACTACCTGAAGATCGTCCGCCACGAATCGCGTGGACTCGTCGCCCGGTACAAGCTGATCTGGCAGTTCATCCTCGGGCTCGCGCTGGGCGCCTTCCTGCTCTGGGTGCCCCTCTCTTCGTATGGCTCGAGCCAGACGATGCTCCCGTTCTTCAAGGACCTGAGTATCGTGTTCGTGCCGGTGTTCTTCCCGTTCTTCGTGGCGATCGTGGTCGCGGGGAGCGCGAACACGGTGAACCTGACGGACGGCCTCGATGGTCTCGCCACGGGTCTCGCCGCCATCGCGGCGATCACGTTTGGCCTGTTCGCCTACGCGATCGGCCGTGTGGATACGTCCGCGTATCTGGGTCTGTTCTATCTGCCGGGGGCCGGCGAACTGGCGATTTTCTGTGCAGCCCTCTCCGGCGCGGCCATTGGTTTTCTCTGGTTCAACGCTCCGCCCGCCCAGGTCTTCATGGGTGACACCGGCTCGCTGGCGCTGGGCGGCGCGATCGGCGCCGTGGCCGTACTGCTCAAGTCGGAGTTCCTGCTCGTCATCGTCGGCGGCGTGTTCGTGATGGAAGGGGTCTCCGTCATCATCCAGACGAGCTGGTTCCGCTACACGAGAAAACGCACCGGGACCGGGCGCCGGGTGTTCCGGATGGCCCCCCTCCATCACCACTTCGAAAAACTGGGGTGGCCCGAGACACGCGTCGTCGTCCGCTTCTACATCCTCGGCATCATCTGCGCGCTCGTCGGGCTCGCGACGCTGAAGGTCCGTTGATGGCCGTCTCTGAAGGTCCGGCCGTGCCCCTCTTCGCGAGCGGCGATCGGGTCGCCATCCTCGGACTGGGTGCGTCGGGAACCGCGGCGGCCCGTCTCGTTCACCGGCTCGGTGGCGACGTATACGCGAGCGACGCCTCGGGTGGCGCCGATCAGCGCGAAGCGGTGGAGCGCCTGGCCGCCGAGGGCATCGCCGCCGAGGCAGGAGGACACGACATCGAGCGCATCCTCGCGTCGCAGCTCGTGGTCACGAGCCCCGGCATCGACCCGGCGAGCGACGTCCGGCGCGCGGCCGAGGATGCGGGTCTTCGGACGGTCGCCGAGGTCGAGCTGGCGTTCCGGCATCTGCGATCACGGGTGATCGCGATCACCGGAACGAACGGGAAGACGACGGCCACGGCAATGTGTGGGCACGTGATGGCTGACGCCGGGCTCTCGTCGATCACGGCCGGGAATATCGGCCGGCCGCTCTCGGAGGTCGCTCTGCTGGAGGAGCAGCCGGACTGGGTGGTCGTCGAGTTGAGCTCGTTCCAGTTGGCCGATCTGCGGAGCTTCGCGCCCACGATCGGAATGCTGCTCAACCTCGCACCCGACCACCTCGATCGGTACGGCGACGTGGATCGCTACTACGCCGACAAGGCACGTCTCTTCTCGAACGCCACCGACGCGAGCCACTGGATACTGAATGGTGACGATCCTGCGGCCATCGGCCTGGCTCGTGGAGTCGACGGTCACCGGCATGTGGTTCGGCAAGCGCCGCACGGGGACGACGGGGCCTACGTCGACGAGGAGGGTTGGCTGACCCGGCGGCTGGGCGGTCAGGTACAGCGCTGGCTCCACACGGATGATCTCCAGTTGTTTGGCCGACACAACTGGTCGAACGCGCTTTTCGCCGGACTGGGGGCCGCCCTCGCCGGAGTTTCCGCCGACGCCATCGGGCGGGGACTCGCCACGTTCCAGGGATTACCTCACCGCCTGAAGGCCGTGGGGGAGTTCGGGGATGTGCTGTGGGTGAACGACTCGAAGGGAACGAACATCTCGGCGACGAAGGTCGCGCTCGAGGCGTTCGATCGGCCCCTCGTCTTGTTGCTCGGCGGGCGACACAAGGGCGAGCCCTACACCTCGCTTCTGCCTGCAGTGGCGGAGGTCCGGGCCGTGGTCGCATACGGCGAAAGCGCACCGCTCGTCGTTCGCGACCTCGGCGATCGCGTGGTTCTCGAAGTCGCCAACGGGTTCAAGGAGGCCATCCGGCGGGCCCGGGCCCTGGCCAGGGCAGGGGATGTGGTCCTGCTGTCTCCGGCCTGCTCGAGCTACGACATGTTTCCGAGCTACACGGCCCGTGGGGACGTGTTCGAAGAGTACGTGAAAACGCTGTACGCGGAGAAACTGAAATGACGCAGGCCACCCTCGAATGGGGCTTCGCCCCCGTCCAGACATCCACCGGTTCTCCGAGCTGGGTCAGACGCGGGCTGCTGACCGTTACGGGGGCGCTCGTCCTGTTCGGGCTCCTCTCCGTGTACTCGGCGAGTTCGTTCGCCGCGCAGAAGGCAGGTCTGCCCGACAGCTATTACCTCGTGAACCAGCTGGCGCGGGCCGCGTTCGGCGGCGTCGTGCTTTTCGTCGCGACGTTCGTCGACTACAGACTCTATCGACGCTTCGCGTGGGCGATCCTCGCCGGTGTCACGGTCCTTCTCGTCGTCGTCGTACTCCCGTGGACGACGGATATCGCGCCCGTGCGAAACGGGGCGCGCCGGTGGATCACGCTCGGGCCGGTGTCGTTCCAGCCGAGCGAATTCGCCAAGGTGGCTGTCGTCATCTGGGTGGCCGCCCTCGCCGATAAGAAGCGGGAATTGCTCGGGAGTTTCCGAGAGGGTCTCCTGCCGTTCGTGGTCGTTCTGGCTCCCATTATCGCGCTCATCCTGATCGAACCGCACCTCTCCGCGACCCTGATCACGACGTGTCTGGTGGGGATCGTCCTGTTCGCGGCCGGTGTGAGACTCCGCCATTTTCTGATGCTCGCGGCGCCCGCCCTCCCGTTGCTCTGGTTCGTGATCCGAAGCAACAGTTATCAACTCCGTCGGATTCTCGCGTTCCTCAATCCCGAGGCCGACGTGACCGGGGTCGGGTATCAACTCGAGCAGGCCCGCATCGCGATCGGGGCCGGCGGCGTCTTCGGGGTCGGCTTCTCGCAAAGTTCGCAGAAGCTACAGTATCTACCGGAGCCTCAAAACGACTTCATCTTCCCGATTATCGCCGAGGAGTGGGGGTTCCTGGGAGCGGGACTCCTTCTGGCCGCCTTTCTTCTGTGGACGCTGCTCGGATTCCGGATCGCGGCCTCCGCGCCCGACCTGTTCGGTCGATTGCTCGCCATCGGTCTGACGGGCATCGTGGCCATCGGCGCGTTTCTGCACATGGGCATCACGATGGGCGTCCTGCCGACTACCGGCGTGGGCCTGCCCTTCGTCAGCGCGGGCGGGACGGGCATCGTGGTGGCGCTCGGCGCCACAGGGGTGCTTTTGAACATCGCATCGAAACGACGGGCCTGACCGTGAGCGGATCGAGGGTCCTTTTTGCGGGCGGCGGCACGGGTGGACACCTGTACCCGGCGCTCAACATCGCCGACGCGATGCGGCGTCTGGATCCCGAGACGGAGTGCTTCTTCGTTGGCAGCCGACGGGGCATCGAATCGAGGGTCCTCCCCGATTCGGGGTACCCGCATCGATTGTTGCCGCTCGAGCCCGTTCACAGAGCCAAGCCCTGGAGGAACTGGCGTCTGGCGGTTACGGCCCCCGCAGTGGTGTCCGGCGTGTCGGAGGCTTTCCGAGCGTTCCGTCCCCAACTGGTCGTGGGAACGGGCGGGTACGTCTCGGGCGCGGCCCTGGCCTGGGCCCGCCTGAAGGGGATACCGATCGCGCTACAGGAGCAGAATGCCGAGCCGGGGCTCGTGACGCGGTTGATGGCGAAGCATGCGATGCAGGTGCATCTCGGGTATCCGGAGGCGAGATCGCGGCTCGATCCGGGACCGGAGACGGTCGTGTCGGACTCGGGGAACCCCGTCGCTCCACCCGATGATGCCGCACCGGTCGGCGTCTATGAATGGCCCGCGGGTCGCGTCCTGCTCGTGGTCGGGGGCAGCCAGGGAGCGCGGGCGATCAACGAGGGGCTGCTGGCCGATCTGGAGGCCTCGGTGGACGATCCGTGGCCTGAGGATTTGACGATCGTCTGGATAGCGGGACGCGATCATGCGGATTCCGTCAGCGAGCGCGTCGCAGCGCTCCCGGCCGGGTGGCGGGTCGATGTCGTCCCCTTCATTACGGATCTCGGCCGACAGCTCGACCAGGTGACTCTGGCCCTCAGTCGGGCCGGTGCGATGCTGGTCGCGGAACTCTGCGTTGCCGGGTGTCCGGCCCTGCTCGTTCCGCTTCCCACCGCGGCGGCGAACCATCAGACGATCAACGCGGAGGCACTCGCCGAGGCCGGCGCGGCGGTGTCGCGTGAGGAACGCGACCTCGGGCCCGGCGAACTCTGGGAAGTGTGCCGGGCATTGTTGGCCGACCCCGCTCGACTCTCGAAAATGTCGGAAGCCGCTCGCGCCCGCGGGCGTCCCGGTGCGGCACGGGAGATCGCCGCCGCGATGCTCGCGTGCGCACGTGGCGAATCCACGTGATGGCGACGCTGCCGGGAAGAGGGGTCTGCTCGTGACCGACGACCGACGAACCGACGACCGGCGAACCGACGACCGGCCGCTGGCCGACCGGAGAGATCTGCCACCGGAAGGGGGGGCGGTCCACCTCATGGGGATCGGCGGCGCCGGGATGCGCGGCCTCGCCGTACTCCTCGATCATCTCGGATACGCGGTCAGCGGTTGCGACCGGGCGCCGGATGAGCTGAGCGATCTGAACGACCGCGGGATCCCGGTGCGTCCAGGTCACGACCCGTCACACGTCGTCGGTGCCTCCACGGTGATCCGCAGTTCGGCTGTGCCCCTCGACGCGCCGGAGCTGCTTGCCGCTGATCGCGCCGGCATACCGATCCTGCGACGCGCGCGCGCGCTGGGGGCGGCCCTGAACGGGGCCACGCTGGCCGGGATCGCGGGAACGCACGGGAAAACCACGATTACCGCCATGACGGGGTACGCGTGCGAGGCGGCGGGTCTCGATCCGACCGTCATGGTGGGGGGGCACGTCGACGTCTGGGGCGGATTCGCCCGTACGGGCTCCGGGCCTGCCATCGTGGAGGCAGACGAATACGATCGGTCGTTCCTGCAACTCGATCCCACCGTCGCCCTGGTGAGCTCGCTGGAGGCCGAGCATCTCGACACATATGGCGACTTCGAGGGCGTCAGGGCTGCGTTCGCGGAATTTGCCGGACGGGCCGACGGTGGACGCGGCGTCTTCTACTGCGGTGACGATGTCGGCGCCCGGGAACTCGGCGCCGGCCTGCCCGGCGCCTCGGCCTATGGCTTCGCCGACGATGCGGTCTACCGGACGTCGCCTCTGGCACCCGCGGGAACCTGGCGCATCGTATGGCCCGCAGGCCAGATCGATCTCTGTCTGCGGGTCCCCGGCCGGCACAACGCGCAGAACGCGACCGGGGCGTTTGCCGTAGCGCTGGCGCTCGGCGGCGATCCCGAGGCCGTCGCGGAGGGCCTCGGCCGGTTCCCCGGCGTGAGCCGACGTCTCGAGGTTCTCGGCACCTGGGGCGGGACGACGATCCTGGATGACTACGCCCACCACCCGACCGAGGTCGCCGCCTCGATCGAGGCGCTCCAGGCCGCCTATCCGGACGCGACGATCGACGTCGTCTTTCAGCCCCATCTGTACACGAGGACGCGTGACTTCGCGACGGAGTTCGCGGCCGCTCTCTCGACGGCCGATCGGGCGCATGTGCTGCCCATCTACCCGGCTCGGGAGCAACCGATCGAGGGCGTTACGTCGGAGCTGATCGCCGGGGTCGTCGGATCGGTGCGCTCGATCGATCGCGGGTCGGCGCTCGAACTCGCGAGCGCCCGGATCGCGGAGCCGGGTCGACACGTGGTCGCGTTCATGGGCGCCGGGGACGTCACCGTGTTGGCCCGCGAAGCATCCCGACGTGCAGGGACGGCGGGGGGGCGCCCCGGCGGTGGAGTCGCATAGATGAAGTGGGACAGCGACGTTCCGCTGGGGCCACTCGCTCGCTATCGGATCGGCGGCCCGGCGGTCCGCCTCGCTCGTCCCGGGTCGGCGGCCGAGGTCGCGGAAGCGATAGGCGACCTGGCCGGCGCTCCGTACCGGGTGCTCGGCACCGGGGCCAACGTGCTCGTCGCCGACGACGGCATCGACGAGGCGGTACTGGTCCTGGGGCGTGGCCTGGACCGGCTCGAGGTCACCGACGACGCCATCGAAGCGGGCGGTGCGGCCCGGCTGCCGGCGCTGGTGAACGCGGCTCGGCAGTCCGCCCGCGTCGGGTTTCGGTTTCTCGAAGCGGTCCCGGGAACCGTCGGCGGGGGTCTCCGGATGAACGCCGGCTCTCGCGACGAATGGTTGTGGCACCGAGTCGAGTGGGCAGAAGCGGTCACGGAGGAGGGGTTGATCGAGCGGATCGCCCCGCAGGACGCGGGTTTCGGGTACCGGACGGTCGCGCTACCGCAGGCCTGGGTGTTCGTGGGCGCACGCTTTCATGCGGAGCCCGGAGACCCTATGCTGATAGAGGACGCGCATTTACGTTTCAGAAGTCGTAAGGTAGAGGCTCAGGTGTACGAGCTCCCCTCGGTGGGCTCGACCTGGAAAAACCCGGGGCCCCCGCACGGAGCAGCGTGGGAGATCGTCGATCGGGTGGGGATGAGGGGCGCACGACGCGGCGACGCACAAATCGCCGAGCGGCACGCCAACTTCATCGTGAATCATGGGGCGGCGAGGGCGGAGGAGGTGGTGGAATTGATGATCGAGACCCGGCGACGCGCGCACGAGCGCCTCGGATTGTGGCTCGAGCCCGAGATCAAGCTCTGGGGGTTCGCACCCGACCGTCTCGCTCTGGTGGGCGCCTCGTGAAGACCCCCGGTCTCGATCTGACTCGTCGCGGTCGGCGGCGCCTGATCGTCATTGCTTCTGCCGGGATCATTGGTCTCAGCGTCCCGTTGTGGGTTCCGAGACTCCTGTCTGCCCTCCCCGTCTTCCGGGTCGAACGGGTCACGGTCGTGGGCACCCACTACGTCGGACCCGACGAGGTCACGCGGCTCATCGCGCTCGAGCCCGACGCGTCGGTCTGGGATCGAGTCGACATCCTCGAGGATCGGATCCGGACCCACCCGATGATCCGGGAGACCACGGTACGTCGCGATGGCCTGAATGGGCTCCTGGTGGCGGTGATCGAGAAGCGCCCCGTCGCGCTTGTGGCCACACCTGAACTTCGTGCCGTCAACGGTGATGGGCGCCTGCTTCCCATCGAACCCTCCAGGGCGGCGCTGAGCCTGCCGATCATCAGCGGGATCACCGGCGTGGAGGACGGTCTCGTTCTGGAGGACGGCGCGCGCGAGCTGGCGGGCGTACTCGAGGAGCTCGACCGGTCGAACGCGGACTTCGTATCGGTGGTCTCGGAGGCCAGCCTCGCCCCGGACGGCGGCTACCGTTTCCTGATGCTCCCGACGGCGGATGCCGGCTCGGTGTTCCTCCCCTCAGACGACCCGGTCGGCGCGCTTCACCGTGTATCCCTGGCTCTCGGACAAATCGAAGATCGGCGTGTGGCGCGAGCCGACGCTCGATTCGATCGACAGGTCGTCATCACCCGCGCGGAGGGCCGATGATCCACGGGTTGGGCACGGTGGCGGGCGTCGATATCGGATCGACGAAGACATGCGCCATCGTTGCGGAGAATCGGGCGAGGAAAGAGCCCGGCGAGCCTCTGAGCGTCGTCGGCGTGGGAGTGAGTCCGGCCGGCGGGATGAGCGGGCACGCCATCACGAACCTCGACGCGGCTACCCGCTCGGTCCGTGCCGCGCTCCAGGAAGCCGAACGCATGTCGGGTCGCGAGGTCGACAGCGTGTACATCTCGATTCCGAGTGCCTACGTCGAGACGTCGAAATCGCGCGGCGTGGTGGCGGTTTCGGGGGCGGAGATCACGCCCGCTCACGTGCGGCGGGTCCAGGAGGTGGGGCAGGCGGTGCCCGTTCCGCCCGATCGGCAACTGATCCACGCGATCTGCCAGGAGTACGCGGTCGACGGCCGAGGAGGGATCCAGGATCCCGTCGGCATGATGGCGACGAGGCTGGAGGCCGACGTCTGCATCGTCACCGCCGAGTCGTCCGTCTGCCGCGATCTGAGCAAGGTGGTCGATCGCGCGGGATACCGTCCGGAGGAATTCGTTATCGCGCCTCTGGCGTCGGGACTCTCGCTCCTCAATGAGGCCGAACGTGAGGCGGGCGTCGCCCTCGTCGAGGTCGGGGGCGCCTCGACGGACATACTGGTATACGCCGACAAGCGGTTGCTCCACGTCGCGACCATGCCCTGGGGTGGGTCGGCGATTACGCGCGACGTGGCCCGAGGTCTCGGAGTGCCGGAGGAAGAGGCGGCTCGTTTGAAGGAGCGCCACGGGGCCGCTCGCCGCAGCGCGGTGGACCCGGAGGAACAGCTGGACGTGTCCGGGGCATCCTCGGGCGCCGGACGACGGGTGTCACGGGAACTTCTCGCGCACATCATCGAGCAGCGTCTGGACGAGATCCTGGGTCTCGTCTACGACGAGCTGGAGGAGGCAGGCGTACGGGACCGGCTGGGAGCCGGGATCGTGCTCGCGGGAGGCGGCGTCTGCACGTCGCAGACGGTCGAACTGGCACGGTCGGTCTTCAATCTTCCGGTGCGTCTCGGCGTGCCGGGAACGGGCTTGACCGGTGCGACGAACGCCGTCGCGACGCCGGTCTACGCGACGGGCGTTGGTCTGGCAATGTACGGTAGTCTGCAGGGCAGGAACGGTGGGTTGGCAGGCGCCACGCGCGCGATTGCACGCGTCGGTGGGTGGATTCGCGATCGATTTTAGTGCGGTGTCCCCGAGGGACCGTGAGCATGGAGAGCGACCGAACGCGTCGCAGGAGTCTCACGGGACTGCGGAGAGCCCGCACCAACTCGAACTGTGAACGGGACCGGGGGAGCGGAGGAGCAAATGGTCTTCGAGTTTGACGACAACATCGCGCGCAACGCGCGCATGAAGGTGGTGGGGGTGGGTGGCGCCGGTGGAAACGCCGTCAACCGAATGATCGACGAACAGCTGGAGGGTGTGGAGTTCATCGCCGTCAACACGGACTCGCAGTCTCTCAAGGAGTCCGAATCCCACATCAAGATCCAGATCGGGAAGCGACTCACGCGCGGCCTGGGCGCGGGTGCACGGCCCGAAATCGGTCGTCAGGCCATGGCCGAGACGGAGGATGAGGTGCGCACCGCGTTACAGGGAGCGGATCTCGTGTTCGTCACGGCGGGAATGGGTGGGGGGACGGGCACGGGCTCGGCCCCGGTCATCGGTCGGATGGCCCGGGAGATGGGTGCCCTGTGCATAGCGATCGTCACGCGACCCTTCCACTTCGAGGGCAAGAAGCGGATGCGGCACGCGGAGATGGGACTTCGCGAACTGCGTCGTGCCGTCGACACCATGATCGTCGTCCCGAACGAGCGGTTGCTGGCGGTCGTTGGAAAAGACACGACGTTCCGGGAAGCGCTCAAGACGGCGGACAAAGTGCTGCTCCACGCCACACAGGGGATTTCCGACCTGATCAGCGTGACCGGCGACGTTAACGTCGACTTCGCGGATGTCCGCACGGTCATGTCGAATCGAGGCGCGGCGCTGATGGGAACCGGCAGGGCGAGCGGCGATGATCGAGCCGTGGACGCGGCGCAGCAGGCCATTTGCTCTCCCCTGCTCGACAACGTATCCATCAACGGTGCCACGGGTGTCCTCGTGAACATCACGGGGGGGGCGGACCTGACGATCGACGAGGTCACGACGATCAACTCGATCATCCAGGAAGCCGCGGGTGAAGAAGGCGAGATGATTTTCGGCGTGGTGCATGACCCGCTGTTGGAAAACTCCTTGCGCGTCACGGTGATTGCGACAGGCTTCGGCGAGCCGGTGGAGGACGACGAGCCGATCGTCGTCCGGCCGCCGATGCAGTCGCCGCCGATGCAGTCGCAGACGTCGCAGTCGCAGACGACGCGGTCGCAGCCGACGCAGTCGCAGCCGACGCAGTCGGAGCGGCCTGGGGAGATCCGCACGGAGCCGATCGTGATCGGGTCTCGTTACGAAGGGCCGCAGCTCGTCGAGGAGTTGGGCGCCGCTCAGGCGGCTGCCGCGAAAGATGAGAAGTGGACCGATCCGGCCGAAGAATTCGAGGATCTCGAGATCCCGACGTTCATTCGGCGCCAGATGGACTGAGCGCGTCGCGGTGACGGACGCGCCATGAACGGGTGGTTTGGTTGGAGAATCGACGCGACACGTGGGTGCGATCTGCCATAGCGGTCGCTCTGGTCGGGGTAGGCCTCGTCTGGGCCGCCCTCCGCTGGTTCGCGGGGCCTGAACCGATCGAAATCAAAATCGTCGAGATCCCGACTCCGCCACCGCCGACCACAGTCCTCGAGAATCTGCAGCCCGGTCAGACGCTGGGCGATGTGTTGGAGGACCACGGGATGACCGGCGGCGAGATCTTCGAGGTTGTCGAAGCGCTCCGCCCATACGAAAACCCGCGCAGGCTGCGCACGGGCACCGAGATCCGACTCACCCGGCGCCCCGACGACACGCTGACCCGTATCAGCCTGAAGCTCGACCGGGATCGCACGGTTTACCTGCTGCCGGCGGACGAGGGACCGTCGTGGGCTGCCCGCCTGGATTCCGTGAGCATCGTCCGCGACACGATTCTCGTCGCGGGTCTCGTGACGTCGAGCGTGTACAATTCGGAGATGTTCGGTGACGGGAACGACCTGTCCAGGGGCGAGCGCGTCCGGCTGATCGGACAGTTGTCGCAGATCTACGGGTGGCAGATCGATTTCTGGCGGGAGGTCCAGCCAAACGACTCGTACCGTCTCGTGATGGCGCGCGAGGTCAGGCCCGACGGATCTGTGCGTGTCGCGAGCGTGCTCGCCGCGGAATTCATCAACGACGGGCGCGCCCTGACGGCGATACGGTTCCAGCCCGACGAGGACTCGCCGGTCGAGTACTACGATGAGGACGGCGAAGCCCTGCGGGGCCAGTTCCTCCTCGCCCCGCTCGATCTGGCCCGCGTGACGAGCGGGTTCAGCCTGCGGCGCTTCCACCCGGTTCTTCGCCGCCGCCGCCCGCACCTCGGGATCGACTATGGTGCCGGTCGGGGAACGCCCGTTCGGGTGACCGGCGCGGGTGTGGTGACCCGCGCCGGTCCATGGGGGAGCTATGGGAACGCGATCGAAGTGCGGCACGCCAACAACCTGCGCACGAGATACGCACACCTGAGCGGGATCGCGCGAGGCGTGAGATCCGGGGTTCGCGTCGAGCAAGCCCAGGTGATCGGATACGTCGGTTCGAGCGGACTCGCCACCGCATCCCACCTGCACTACGAGTTTCTCAAAAACGGCAGCCACGTCAATCCGGCTCGCCTGCAGTTGCCGCGGGCCGAGCCGGTTGCTGACGAGCACCGCGAGCTCTTCATGTCGATGAGCGGTTATGCGATCAGTCTGCTCCAGCGGCTTCCGATGCCGACGTCGGCCTCCGCCAGGACGCAGGACTGACGCTCCTCGGTCGTTCTTTCGTGGCACTCCTCTCATGAGTCCGCTGCTCTGGTCTACCGCCGTCGCCGCTGCCCTCGGGCTGGCGTTCTGGGCCTATGCCGCACGCGAGGAACGGGTCCCGGGCCGGCTTGGTCCGGCTTCCCTGCGAGCCGCGGCCCTCTTCCTCGTCCTCGGGGGACTCGCCCTCCCGGCATTTCGCGGCCGCGTCGTCGGGGCTCCGGCGCGCGTCGTACTACTCGACGCGTCGGCGAGCATGGCGCTGCCCGTCCGCGCCGGTGATCCGACGGCTCGCTCACGACTCGACTCGGCCCGAGCCGTGGTCGCTCGGCTGGCGCCCGACCGGATCTACCGGTTCGGTGACGAGGCGGTCGGTGTCGCGCTCGATGCGATCGATTCGGTCGTGGCAACCGACACCCGTTCGCGGGTGCGCCCGGCCTTCGAATCGGCCAGGTTCGGCGGCGCTGACAGCGTGTGGGTGGTGACGGACGGAAGCTGGAGCGATCGATCCGAAGCACTGGACGTCGCGAACGGGTTGGGCCTCGGCGTGCGCGAGATCCGCGTCTCGGAAGAGACTCCCCGCGTGGGGGTGTCGGCGGTGCGGGCTCCTCAGCGGGCACGCGCTGGCGACACCGTGCGGGTCGTGGCCGAGTTGCGTGGGGCGGGCGGTGATCCCACCGACAGCGTCACGGTGGAGCTTCAACTCGACGGGACGATACTCGCCCGTTCCCGGGTGGCACGACCGTCGGCCGGGCGCGCCCTTACGACAGAGCTCGTCTTCGTTCCGCTGGACATCGGCCAGGAGTCGACCTGGCGTCGGTACGAGGTGGTTCTTCCGGACACGGCCGATCCGTTTGGCGTCTCCGACCGCATGGCGGCGTGGATCGAGATCTCGGATGCTGCCAACGGTGCCGTCCTGATCTCGACGATGCCTGACTGGGAGGCTCGGTTTCTACTGCCCGCACTCGACAGGATCGTTCTGGGCGGAGCCCGCGGATTCCTCCGGCTCGCGGGCGATCGTTACGTCGAGATGGCGGGGAGTCCACGGGTCGTCGAGGAGGCGGCGGTGCGGCGGGCCCTGACCGGGGCCCGACTCCTCGTCGTGCAGGGGCGGCCGGACGATCTGCCTCCGTGGCTGGCGCGGGCGCTGGCGAGCCACCCCCGCACCTTGATGCTGGCCCGTGGGCCCGGCGAGGTTCCGGGGGCCGGCGTCCGGCTCACCGGACCGGTGCCCGGCGAGTGGTACGCGACGGGTCCGATCCCGCCCAGTCCGGCCGCAGCGCTCCTCGTCGACCTCGACCTCGACCCTTTGCCGCCCATGAGGGAACTCTATGCCGTGGACCACGACGGCTCGTGGGCGGTCCTCATGGCGAACCGCAACCGGCGGGGCGAGGCGCGCCCGCTCCTCATCGCGGGAGAGCGTGGAGACGCCAGATGGGCCGTGTCATCGGGGGCGGAATGGTGGCGCTGGGCGTCCCGGGGCGGCCCCTTCCGGCGCGCATACGACGGGGTGCTCTCCGGGGTCGTCGGCTGGCTCGTGGAGGACGCGACGTCTCAGCTGGCCGCTCTTGTCGCCGTGCCTCCGCCCGGGCAGCCGCTCGAATGGAGGATCCGCCCCGGTGCTACCGATCTGGCCATCGAGATCACCGATGAGAGAGGCGCGGTCGTGTTCGACTCGACGTGGGCCGACCCGGATGAGCGCGTGGTCGGACCCGGTCTCCCGGAGGGGCGGTACACCATGCGGATGACGGTCGAGGGGCCGGAGGGGACCTTCGAGGCAGATCGGCCGCTCGAGGTGGTTCCGGGCGGGCTGGAGTTGCTTCCCGCCGCCCCGGCGGAGGTGATCTCGCTCGATCCAGTCGTCCAGGGACGCCCGTCGATAGAGGGGCGACTGCCGAGACCCGTATGGCCGTTCGTCCTCGCCGTCATCCTGCTCTGCGCGGAATGGGTGTGGCGCCACAGGATCGGGTTACGGTGAGCGGCGACCTGGATTTTCGGGCCGAGCGGAGGCGCTCGCTGTGGCGACGAATCGTCGACTTCGCGCTTACCGACGTACACACGATCGTGGATGGCGGCATCGATCCGGAGGCGATCGAGCGCCTGGAGCGGGTGCTCCTCGAGGCCGATTTCGGGGTGGACACGTCGATGGTGCTCGTCTCGGCCCTGGAGCGAGCGAGCGAGCGAGGAATAATCAGGTCGCCCGCCGATCTGCGCGAATGTCTCGCCGAGGAGATTCGGTCGATGCTCGCGACCGGGAGGGAGCACGAGACGTCAGACCGCGGCACGTTATCGCGAGGGGAGGACCTGGGCGTTCTCCTCGTCCTCGGCGTGAACGGAGTGGGAAAGACGACGTCGGTGGCCAAGCTGGCCCATCGACTGAGCCGCACCGGCGACTCCGTGATGCTCGCCGCGGCGGACACGTTTCGGGCGGGGGCCCAGGAGCAGCTGAAAGCCTGGGCCGACCGGATCGACGTACATTTCGTGGGAGGCAGCCCCGGGGGCGATCCGGCCGCCGTGGCGTTCGATGCGGTTGACGCCGCGATATCGCGCGAGATGGATTGGGTGCTGATCGACACTGCGGGGCGCCTCCACACCCAGACGGATCTGATGGGAGAACTCGAGAAGATCGATCGTGTGATTTCGCGGAAGGTGCCCGGCGCACCGCACGAACGCCTGCTCGTCGTGGACGCGACGTCGGGTCAGAACGTCCTGAACCAGGCGCGCGAGTTTGGGACGGTCTTCGAACTGTCCGGGCTCATCCTCGCGAAGTTCGATAGCACGGCGCGCGGCGGGACGGCGGTTGCGGTGGCCCGCGAGCTTTCCGTACCGGTGAGATTTCTCGGGACGGGTGAGGCGGTCGAAGATCTGGAGCCCTTCACGGCGGAGGAGTATGTGAGGAAACTGCTCGGCGATTCCGGAGAGTCCTCTTGAAGACCCGCCCTGTGAGCCGGTGTCCCGGAGAGCCGCGGAGGGTGTGACGTGGGCCGCAAATCGCTGCTCTCCGGTCCGGTGCAATACCTGAAGGGCGTCGGACCCCGACGGGCGGAGCGGTTCGCTCAGATGGGTGTCCACACGGGTCGAGATCTGCTGTACCACATTCCCCACCGGTACGAGGACGCCACGACCGTGGACCCGATTTCGTCGCTGAGCCCCGGAGACGACGCCACGGTGATCGGGACGGTCATTTCTAAGGGGGTCATCCCGACCCGTCGCCGCCTGCGGGTGTTCCGGGCGGTCTTGAAGGACGAAACCGGGATGATCGAATGTGCCTGGCCCGGGCAGCCATGGCTCGACCGATCGGTCGCGAAGGGCGACCGCCTGCTCGTGTCGGGGCCCGTCCGTTTTTTTCACGGCCGACAGATCCAGCCGCGGGAACACACCGTCCTGGCCAGAGGCACGGACGACGACAGTGAATACGGGCCATTGGCCGGACGCGCCAACGCCGACGGGGAAGGACAGGTTTTTCCGGTATATCCCGCGACCGAGGGCCTGACGCACCGCCAGGTTCGGGGAATCATCGAGGACAACCTCGAAGCCCTGGTCGCGGAGATCGAGGAGAAGGACCCCCTGCCCGCGAAGTGGAGATCCGAGCTCGATCTTCCCCGACTCTCCAGAGCGTTGATGACTCTCCACACGCCTCCGCGCCTCGATGCGGTCGAGCCGGCCCGCCGCCGTCTCGCCTACGAGGAGTTGTTCTTTCTCCAACTCCTGCACGCGCGCGCTCGCGCCCGGCTTCGGCACGACGTCGAGGGCATCGCCTTCACCGGGGACCCGGTGCTCACCGAACCCTTCCGGGCGTCGCTCCCGTTCGAGCTCACGGGGGCGCAGGTGAGGGTATGGGAGGAGATCCGCGCGGACATGGAAGCCCCGGCCCCGATGAATCGGCTCCTGCAGGGAGACGTAGGGAGTGGAAAGACGGTCGTAGCGGCCCTGGCCATGCTGAAGGCCGTCGAGAACGATCATCAGGCCGTCCTCATGGCCCCGACGGAGCTTCTGGCCGAGCAACATCTCAGGACCCTCACCGACCTTCTCGTCCCCGTACAACTCACGCCGGTCATGTTGACGGGGTCGGTTACCGGCAAGGCACGACAGTACGCGCTTCAGCGGATCGAGTCGGGCGAGGCGGCGATCGTGGTGGGGACGCACGCGTTGATCCAGGATTCCGTCGCTTTCCGCTCCCTGGGAATCTCGATCGTGGATGAGCAGCACCGCTTCGGGGTCGAACAGCGGCGGAAACTACGGGAGATGGGGCCCGGGGCCGACGCGCTCGTAATGTCCGCGACGCCGATCCCCAGAAGCCTCGCGCTCGTGCTGTACGGTGATCTCGATCTCGCGGTGATCGATGAGATGCCCCCCGGCCGCCACCCCGTCGTCACGGGAGTCCGCGGGCCCGACAGCCGAGACGCCGCGTTCGATTTTCTGGGCGACCAGTTGCGAGAGGGACGGCAGGCCTACGTCGTTTATCCGACGATCGAGGAATCCGAGGTCCTCGAGGTGCGGGCGGCGTCATCGATGCACGAGCAGCTGGCGAGGCGGTTCGCGGAGTTCGAGGTGGGGTTGATCCACGGGCGGCTGAAGGCTGCCGAAAAAGACGACGTCATGCGCCGTTTCCTCGCCGGGGAGGTGCATTTGCTCGTGGCGACCACCGTGATCGAGGTGGGCATCGACGTTCCGAACGCCACGGTCATGCTTATCGAGGACGCCGAGCGATTCGGCCTCGCTCAGCTCCACCAACTCCGGGGCCGCGTGGGACGCGGCGCCGACCAGAGTTATTGCGTGGCCTTCCAGTCTGCGAGGGAGCCGTCCGAGCGTCTGGCGGCCTTCGCTTCGACGAACGACGGATTTCGCCTTGCGGAGGAGGACCTGAGAATCCGTGGACAGGGGGACCTGTTCGGGAAGGACCAGTCAGGTGTCGCGGTGCTGCGGTTCGCCGACCTCGAGCGAGACCGGGGGCTCCTGGACGACGCGCGTCGCCGCGCCCGCAGCGTCGTCGCGGCCGATCCCGAGCTGGAGGAGCCCGATCATGCCGATCTGGCGCGTGAGCTCGAGACGCGCTACTCGGGTCGCGAGGCCCTGTATCAGGTGGGGTGATTCATGAGGGATGATCGAGCGAAGGTCAGCGCGGTGGCGTACATGTCGTTCGCCGTCGCGGGCGTGTTGGCAAGCGCATGCGGAGGCGAATCGGGGCTCCCGTCAGACCGGGGCGTCGCGGCCGGGACGCCCGACGGCGGGAGTTCAGTGTACGTGCCGAGCGTGATCATCGACGGTCGGTTCGACGACTGGGACCGGGACGTCGCCGCGCGGCCGGGCGCCGCGACCATGATGATCCGGGATGATCCCCGCGCCGTGTATCTTGCCCTCCCGCTCCAGTTTCCCGACAACATTCAGGGTCTCGATGGAGCGCTGATCCTGACCCTCGACGCCGATGACGATTCGACGACGGGTGTGCGCGCGTTCGATCTTCCCGGGGTGGATTTCGTCGTCAGTTTCACGCGCCTCCTGGCGCCGAAAGACCCGCGACACGGGGTCGCATGGTGGCGGCCAGACCCATCGGACCCCGATCGGGTGACCCTGCCCTCGGGAGCCGGAGACCCCTACGACCTCGGTCTGTGGTTCGAGCCACGCCACACGGCCCGGCGAGTCGAGGTACGACTCGCCCGCGACCGCCCCGGTCCGGGGTTTTGGAACGGGAGCGGGTTTTCCGGCAAACTCCTGTTCGTCGATCGCGATGGGGTTCGAAAGGGAGGCACGCCGGTCTTTCGCCATTCGTTCGTGACCGATCGCGACTCTGCCGGGCGCCCGGGTCCGGTCGATCTCGCGCGGGCCGAGGGTGCCGACTTCCGCCTGGTGTCGTGGAACGTGTCTCGGAGCCGCATCGCGCGTAGTCCCGACCCCGCACGGGCGATCCTCGCCGCCCTCGAGCCCGACCTCGTCTTCCTCGACGAGATTCCCCCGGGCGTTGGTGTGGACGAGATTCTCGGCCTCCTTCCGGGAGGGGGAGCGGCAGGCTGGTCGGTCCACGTGGGCACGAGCGGGAGCCTGCAGAGGGGCGCCGTCGCTGCGCGGGGCACGGTGGCGGTCGCCCCCGACTTCAGCCGGGTGGCGTACGCCGATTCGGTGCGAGCGTTACTGGAGCAGAGCGTCGGCGCGGAGTTCATGGAGGTGGCGGCCAACGTGGCGACGTCGGGTGTTCCCGCCACGGGGGCGTGGGTCACTCTCGGCGGACGCCGGTTCCTCGCGGTCACGCTCGATCTCGTGTGCTGCGGGAACTCCATGACCTCCGTCCAGGACGTGATTCGCCGCATCGAGGCGGACGCGATTCGAGGCGCCGCGAGCGACGCCATGGAGGCCGCTGCGGTGCACGGGACCGGGACGGCGCGCGCCCCACTGAGCGGTGTGCTCATCGGTGGGGACTTCAACCTGGTGGGCTCACGCCAACCCCTGGACATCCTCGCGACTGGCCTGGGTCCGGACGGTTCCGACCTGGAGTCGATATACGCGCTCCAGCTCGACGGTGCGACGAGCGCCACGTGGACATCGGACAGCGGTCCGTTCCCCCCGGGGCAGCTCGACTACGTCCTGTACCCGCCGAGTCTCCTCACCCCGCTGCGCGCCTTCGTTTTCGAGACGCTCGACGTCCCGGTCGCGCAACTCGACGAACTCGGGTTGACCGCAGAGCTTAGCGATCTCGCTTCCGACCACCGTCCCGTAGTCGTCGATTTCGCCTGGCGTTGAGTGCGCCGACGTGGGGCAGATCGAGTGCGTCACGCGCACTCTGAAGATTGCAAGCGGCCGTCACGCGCGCGAGACTGATCCCATGCGACACGACCTTCACTCGGCACTTTACACATCACTTCACACGGCGCTCGTCGGCCTGGGCCTCGTGCTCGGCGGCTCCCCTGCGACCGTGCTCGGGCAGGAGTGCGAGATCGACGACTCGCCGGGCCACGCATACTGGCACGAGGGTCAGTTGGCCCTTCAGGCCTTCGAAGACACGGTGAAGGGTCTGCTGGTGGAGGCCGGCGGGTCTCCCGTTGGCGGACTCTCGATACGCCGCGATCCGGACTCGGGCGACGTGGCCGTCGAGCCGAGGATGTTGACCATACCGGATGCGGGTCGCGATCGGTTTTCGGCCGCGCTCGACGTTCTCCTCGCCGCCAACGAGCTGGAGTCCGGCGACGAGATTACGCTCGATCTGGGCCAGCCCCGCCCGGAGCTGTGGGCCGACCGGACCGAGCGCTGCGAGCCCGAACTCGACAACGTGGCCGAGATCGGCGGGCTCGTAGCGCAGGTTGTCGTGGGGGCGATCGCGCAGGAGGGGAAAGCGCGGCCCGCAGGACGCGTTCGTATCAATCTGTGGACCCGGGTCGACTGGACCGGCCGGGTCGGCGCCATGGAGTTGCGGGAGGACGGCGGGAAGTGGCGCTGGCTCGCTCCGTATCTGCAAGCGCTGGCCCCCGCGATGCGATATCGTCCCGCGACCCTGAATGGGGTACCGCGAACGACGTGGATGTCGCAGCCGTTCGAGTTGGAATTCTGACCCTGGCGAAGACGACGCGAGGTACGATGGAATACAAGACGGTACACGATCTTCCGAATCTCGTCGGCGAGCACGTCGCCTTGCGGGGCTGGGTCCGCAGATTCAGATCGAGCGGCAAGATCTCCTTCCTCGTTCTGCGCGATGGAACGGGGGACGTCCAGTGCGTCTTCGTGAAGAGCGAGGTCGATGAGGCGACCTGGGACACGCTGGATTCCGTGTCGCACGAGGCCAGCGTCACGGTCACGGGTGTCGTGCGGGCCGATGAGCGAGCCCCGAGCGGCGTGGAGCTGACCGCCGCCACGGTGACCCTGCACGGGCCCTCGGATGAGTTCCCGATCCAGCCGAAAGAGCACGGCGTCGATTTTCTCCTCGAGAAACGCCATCTGTGGCTCCGGAGCGCCCGTCAGGTGGCCATCATGCGGATCCGTGACGAGGTGATTCGTGCCATCCGCGATTTCCTTCACGACGAGGGGTTCACGCTCGTCGATACGCCGATCCTGACGGGCGCGATCGGTGAGTCGGCCGGAACGCTGTTCGAGACCGAGTACTTCGATCTCGGAACGGCCTATCTGGCGCAGACCGGACAGCTCTATGTCGAGGCGGCGGCCGCCGCGCTCGGGAAGGTGTACTGTTTCGGCCCGACGTTTCGAGCCGAGAAGTCGAAGACGAGGCGGCATCTCACAGAATTCTGGATGGTGGAGCCCGAGGTCGCGTGGAACGATTCGGACGACAACATGGCGCTCCAGGAATCGTTCGTCTGCTTCATCGTGAAGCGCGTTCTCGAGAACCGGCGAGAAGATCTGAACGCGCTCGGCCGCGATGTTTCGAAGCTCGAGGCCATCCAGTCGCCGTTCGACCGGATGAGTTACTCCGAGGCCGTCGACTTCCTGCGGGCACGCGGAAGCGAGATCGAGTGGGGCGCCGACCTCGGCGCGCCCGACGAGGAAAAGCTGGTCGAAGGGCGAAGCGTTCCCCTCTTCGTGTACGACTACCCGAAGGGTGTGAAGGCGTTCTACATGAAAGAGAATCCGGAAGACCCACGGACGGTCAAATGCAACGACATGCTGGCCCCCGAGGGGTATGGCGAAGTGATTGGCGGGAGCCAGCGGGAGGACGATCATGACAGGCTGCTCGCACGTATTCGGGAGGAAGGACTGCCGGAGGAATCGTACGATTGGTACCTCGATCTCCGTCGGTACGGGACGTTCACGCACAGCGGGTTCGGCCTCGGCCTCGAGCGCGCCGTGACCTGGATGTGTGGGATCGATCACCTGCGCGAGGCGATCGCTTTCCCGAGGATGATGCAGCGGATCACGCCGTGATCTCCGGACTCCCGTTTTCCGAGGCCGTGCGCGTCCGATCCGAGATCGAGTGCATCGCGACGGTGGACCCCTCCCACCGTGGGTGAGACTCCCGGGAGCCGGATGAGCCGGGCGGAGAAACGAAGCCTGGGTCGTGCGTCGTTGCGTGGGTTCCTGCTCGGCGGCGGGCTGTTCGCGCTGCTCGGGATGTACATGAACTGGCAGATCGGAGATCCGGCCCTCTCCAATCCGGGCCCCACCCTCGTTCTGGCGGTCATCGGCGGCACCGTGGCCGGGCTCGTGGGACCGATGTTCCGCCGCGGAAGACGGGGTCGCTAAGGGGTTCCACCAGCCTCCCGGGCCAGGGTCAGCAAGGTCTCGCGGTCGAGCCGGTGACCGCCCTCGAACGTGGAGGAACGAAACGCGATCCCGGCCTCGTGGAGGCGCGACTCGTGCGCCGACGCGACACCCGGGCCGAAGTACTCATCCGTATTCCCCACCACGAGCTGCAGGTCCGCCGCGTGGAGGGCCTTTCGGTGGGCCGACAGGTCGAGGTCCGGGGGCGCGGTCCCTCCCCACAGGATGGCGCGGTCGATCCGTGCTCGTCCAAGCGCCAGCCACCTGCACAGCGTGTGGACCCCCTGGGAGAAGCCCAGCGCCACGACTCGAACGGCCTCACGATCGAGGCGAGCATGGCTCAACGTGGCGTCGTACAGCCGGTCCAGATATGCGACGTAGTCCGCGATGTCGGTAAGGCGGTCTTCGCTGGTCATCCACGACGCCCCGACCTTCCCGGACGCCTGTTCGATGTACTGGCGATGGAGGCCCTCGGCGGCGACCACGTGTCGGGTGCCATCGTCGAGCGGAAGAAGGTAGCGGATGAAGCGCGGCGCCAACTGGTTGTACCCGTGGAGGGCGAACCAGACCTGCTCGATTCGTCCCGGTTCACCGGGAATCACGGCGTAGCGCGCACGCCGCTCGATCGTGATGTGGTGCGTTTCGCAGGGCACGTGTCGCTGGCCTCCCGAGCATCTGGCAGGCGAAGCCCACCACCTGTGAATTCCGGATCGCACAACCTACGCAAACGCGGGCCCCGGGCGACCAGGTTGTGTGGCGGCCCCGAGATGCGCACTCTGCCGGGGCGGAACGTGCCAACGGAGGGAGTGCGATGGGACGCGAGTCGTGGGGGGCGGTGATGATGTTGGCGAGAGGTCGATGGACCGACAGCGCCGCGGGACGGCTGGTGCGCGCCGCGTCGCTGGCGGTACTGACCTTGTTTCCGGGTACGCTTCTCGCCCAGGGGCTGGAACTCGGCGGCGGACTCACGCGGATGACGAACCCTCCTCCCGCGCTGTTCGAACCCGGCAACGACTGCCCGCCTTCGCAGAGCTGGGCCGGCGAGGGGCGGATCGCTTTCCGCTTCTCCCGTGTGGTCTCGATCGAGGGGACGGGCGGATACAACTGGGCGAGCAGTGACTTCTGTGTGCTCCCGCCCGCTGCGATCCCCCCGAGCGGTCCGCACAGCGTGTCGGCTCGCACCACTCCGGGCGGATTCCCCTTCTTCACCTCTGATGCCAGGTTGGCATTCGAGCCCTCCAGCCCCAGCGGACCCATGTGGCTCCGCGTGTTCGGCGGATATGGCGTGATGTGGGGAAAGGACACGCGTTACTGGCTGGCGGGGGGAGGTCTCGTCCTGGGCCAGGAGATTCAGACGGTCATCGAGGCCGAGTGGAACTGGTTTGATCTCCCGTATGACCAAACGACGCTCAACTACCAGGACGGTGCGCTGGTGTCGACGGAGAAGACTTCGGGCTCGACATCTCACAACACGTTCCGCCTCCGGGCGGGGTTTCGCTGGAGCCCCTGACTGGCCTCCGAGTTCACCTTCCGACGACGTGTGGAGTTCGCCGACACGGACGCGGCGACATTGATCCACTTCACGTCTCTCTTCAGGTACATGGAGGAGGCCGAGCACGCCTTCTATCGTTCGCTGGGCGCCACCGCGTTCGAGCGGACCGAAACGGGCTTTGCCGGGATGCCGCGTGTCGCGGCGAGTTGCGAGTTTCTCGGTCCGATCCGTTACGGCGAAGAGGTGGAGATCCGACTGATTCTGCGCGAGAAACGGAGCAAGGTGCTGCGATACGACGTGCAGTTCACACGCATGGATGGGGAACGCGGCACCCTCGTCGCTCGCGGGTCGATGACGGTGGTCCATGCTCGCAGGGCGCACGGAGATCTAGAGTGGTCGGGATCCGAGTTGCCTGCCGACCTTCTCGCGCAGCTCGAGGTAACAGACAGCCTTGCAGAGGAAGGCGAATAGGACTCCGACTATCTTAGCCCCCTCCTCGAAGAGCGTGGTCGAGGACCACGGCCAGGTGCTTCGCCTCCCGTCCCGTCAGATCGCGGATCTGGTGTCGGCAGCTCGTTCCGTTCGCGACGATCCAATGGTCCTCCGGGGCCTCTCGCACGGCCGGGGCGAGATCCATCTCCCCCATCCGCCTCGACAGGTCTACGTGTTCCGCCTCGTAGCCGAACGACCCCGCCATTCCACAACAGCCTGCCCGGATCTGCGAGACCTCCAGGTCGGGCACGGCCTCCAGAGCGCGCAGCGTGCCGTCCGCGAGACCGAAGGCCTTCTCGTGACAGTGTCCGTGAACGAGCGCCCGGGTGGCGCCGCCCGCCGGTGAACTGAGCGGCAGGCGATCGAGCGCCTCCTCGGCGATCAACTCAGAGAACAGGCGGGCGTGGCTGGCCACGATTTCGGCGCCCGGCCCGGGGCGGACGATGAGCAATTCGTCGCGAAGCGTGAGCAGACACGAGGGCTCGAGCCCGACGATCGGAACGTTTCCATCGGCATAGCGGACGTACTGACTCACGAAGCGGTCCATCTCCGCCCGCGCCTCGTCCACGAGGCCGACGTTCAGGTAGGTGCGGCCGCAGCAGGCCGGGCGGCCTCCATCCGGCACTTCGACGCGGTACCCCGCAGCTTCGAGCACCCGGATCGCGGCGTGGGCGTTCTCGGGCTCGAAATAGCGTGTGAACGTGTCGACGAAGAGGGCCACACGCCGACCCCCGCCCCGCACCCGTCCCTTCGGTGAGCGTCCGTTTCGAGCGGCCACGCTGCGGGGCGGCCGAAACGGCTTCCCCGCCCACCTGGGGAGGGGCCGGTCCGACGCGAGGCCGAGGGTCCTGTCGACGACGCGGCCAAGCGGGCCCGCGTGATTTCGGGCGTTGGCGAAGGTTGGAACCCGTGAGATCCAGGGCGCCAGCCGGGGGAGGTATGCCATCGCGCGCTCACGAGGTGTCAGCCCGTGCGACTCACGATACCGATACAGGTACTCGATCTTCATCCGCGCCATATCGACCCCGGCAGGACACTCGCGCCGACAGGCCTTGCAGCCGATGCAGAGGTCCATGGCGTCGTGGAGGTCGGGGGAGTTCCATGCATCCTTGCCGAGTTGACCCGAGATCGCGAGCCGCAGGGCGTTGGCCCGGCCCCGCGTGGAGTGACGCTCGTCCTGGGTGGCACGGAAAGACGGGCACATCACGCCCGGATCGCGCTGCCGGCAGGCGCCGTTGTTGTTGCACATCTCGATGGCGCCGGCGAATCCGTGCCACTCGGACCAGTCGAGGGCCGTGTCCAGGTGCTCGGGCCGGTATTCGGGGAAGTAGCGGAACAGGGATCGGTCGTCCATGGCGGGAGCGTGGACGATCCTTCCGGGGTTCAGCAGGCTGCCAGGGTCGAAATGGGCCTTGATCTCCTCGAAGGCGCCGACGAGTCGTGATCCGAGCATGTCCTCGATGAACTCGGACCGGACGATTCCGTCCCCGTGCTCACCCGAGTGACTCCCTCCGAGGTCGCGCGCGATCGAAAACGCCTCCTCCGCGATGGAACGCAATCGACGGACGTCGTCCGGATCTCTCAGGTCGAGAGCCGGCCGGACGTGGAGACACCCGACGGATGCGTGGGCGTACCAGATGGCGCGGGTGTCGTGGCGCTCGACGACGGCCGAGAGCCGATCGTGCCACTCCGTGAGGCGGTCGATGGGGATCACGCAGTCCTCGATGAACGCGATCGGTTTTCGCGGTTCCTTCATCGAGGTGGCGATGTTGAGCCCCGCCTTTCGAACCTCCCAGATTTCCGTCTGCAGCTCGCGATCCATGGCTCGCAGCATTCCGCTGCACCCGGCCTCTCGTACGACGTCCTCGAGATCGTCGAGGCGCGAGCGGACCTCCGCCTCGTCCGATCCGGAGAACTCGACGAGCAGTATCGCCCCCGGAAGCTCGAGCGGCCCCTCCGAGTCGCGTCCGGTCTGCTGCCCGAGCGTCTTCCCGAGCGCCGGTCGGAACGCCGGGATATCGGCCGCAAGCTCGAGCAGCGTGCGGTCGACCAACTCGACGGCGGTCGGCTCCAGCGAGACGATCGCGGGCGTGGCGCCAAGCGCGGTGCGCACGGACGGGAACCGGCACACGCCAAGCGCGCGCGCCTCCGGTACCGCATGGAGTTGCAGCTCGATCGCCGTGAAGAATGCCAGCGTGCCCTCGGAGCCGACGAGCACATCCGCGAGCGTCGCGCCGGGGCGGCCGAGCCGGTGCAGGGCGTACCCGGCCACGTGTCGCGGGACCCGAGGCAGTCGCCGGGCGAGCTCTTCACTCTCCCGTGCGTACAGCGACTGCATGGCCGTGTGGAGGGACATCGGGGCCAGGGGCGCTTGCGAGCCCCGAGGCTCCGAACTCGGCGGCGCACCGAACCAGGCGAGCTGTCCGCTCGCCAGAATGGCCTCGATTCCGCGCACCTGCTCCACCATGTGGCCGTACCGAATCGAGCGTGCCCCCGCGCTGTTGTTCCCCGTCATGCCGCCGATCGTGGCGCGACTCGACGTCGCGACGTCGATCGGGAAGAAAAGTCCGTGCGGCGCGAGAAACCGGTTCAGCTCGTCGAGCACGATCCCGGGCTCGACGACGATCCGGCGTTTGTCCGGGTCGAATTCGCGTATCCCGTTGAGGTGACGGCTCGTGTCCAGGACGAGTCCCGTGCCGATCGACTGGCCGCTCATGGAGGTCCCCGCGCCGCGCGGGGTGATCGGGACGCCGGCCTCGCCGGCGATCTCCACGGCGTGCCGGACGTCCGCTGCCGACGTGGGAAACGCCACGGCAAGCGGGGTGATCTGATAGATCGACGCGTCGGTGCTGTAGAGACCGCGTGTCAGCCGATCGAATCGGACTTCGCCCGCGAGGGCCCCGGAGAGGCGCCTCGCGAAGGCCCCGGGGGCCGCTGAAGAAGCGACGCTGTCAGCGATTGATCGTTCCTCCTGTCTCGACGGCGTCGTGCGCCGGATTCGCTCGTCGGCGGGATTGCGCGCGGACCGCGCCGATCCTCACTTGGGAGCCTGAAGAAGAATGGGAGCCTGAAGCAAGAAGCCTGACAGGCCGGTGGGTTCGCAGCAACCCCTGAGAGACGAGTGCAAATGTCGCAGTCGAGCGGTCGACAGTTCCTGCAGCTTCCCGGACCGACGAATCTCCCCGATCGCATCCTGCGTGCGATGGATCGACCGTTGATCGACCACCGGGGTCCCGACTTCGCGTCAATGATGCATGGACTCCACGAGGGGTTGGGGGGCGTCTTCGGCGCCAGCGCCGGCGTCATGATATTCCCTTCGTCCGCCACGGGCTGCTGGGAATCCGCCCTCGTCAACACGCTTTCCCCTGGGGACACCGTCCTCCTGTGCGATAACGGTTTCTTTGCGAGGAAGTGGGGGGCGCTGGCGGAGCGTCTCGGGTTTGACGTGCGCATGCTCGACGCCGATTGGCGCCGGCCTATCGACGCGGCTTCGATCGCCGAGCGTCTGGCGGAGGACACGAGTCGCCGAATTCGGGCCGCGCTGATCGTCCACAACGAGACGTCGACGGGGGTGACCAGCGACGTATCGGCCGTGCGAGCGGCGATCGACGATACCGGTCACGACGCGCTTTTCATGGTCGATTCGGTGTCTTCGCTGGGGGCGACCGAATATCGTCACGACGAGTGGGGCGTGGACGTCACCGTGTGCGGGTCACAGAAGGGCCTGATGCTCCCGCCCGGGCTCGGGTTCTGCGCCGTGAGCGAAAAGGCACTGGCCGCGGCCGAATCGGCGCGATCGCCGCGCGCCTACTGGGACTGGTCGGCGATGCGCGAGGCGAACGCGAGCGGATCCTTTCCGTTCACTCCGGCGACCGGTCTCTTGTTCGGGCTCGTGGAGTCGCTCGCGATGCTCGACCAGGAAGGGGATGCCGTCTTCCGTCGACACGCCCGGTTCGCCGAGGCGACCCGTCGAGCCGCCGGGGCGTGGGGGCTCGAGAACTACTGCGTCGATCCCGCCGGGTACTCGAACTCCGGTACGACGCTCATGATGCCGGGACAGAGCGGCGCGGACGCCTTTCGGGCGACGTGTCTCGGCCGGTTCGACCTCGTGCTGGGTGGCGGTCTCGGCCCCCTCCGCGATCAGGTCTTCCGGATCGGTCATCTCGGCGACTTCAACTCGTTGATGCTTGCGGGCACTCTTTCGGGGGTCGAGATGGGACTGAGGGCGACCGGCGCGGAGGTTTCCGCGGGTGGCGTGCAGGCGGCCCTCGACTACCTGCTCGATACGTCCGGGGACCCGGCGCCATGATGAGGAAGACGTCGTCGATGATTGGCGTCCTCGTGCTCGCGGCGTGTGGCGGCGGCGCGGATGCCGGCGCGGACGCCGGCGGAGGCGTCGAGCTCAAGCTTGGTCACGTCGGCGCTCCCGGGTCGCTCTTCGATCTCGCTGCCACTGAGTTCGCGCGCCGAGTGGAACAACGCTCTGGCGGTAAGGTGACGATCGCCACGTTCGGATCGAGCCAGCTCGGGGGCGACGAGACGCTGCTGCAAAAGCTCAAGCTCGGAACGGTCGACATTTCTCTTCCTTCGACCATCCTGTCCTCTATGATCGACCAGTTCGGCCTGTTCGAAATGCCCTACATCGTGCGCGATCGTGAACACATGAAACGGATCGAGGAATCCGTCGTATGGCCCGATCTCGCGCCACTGGCGGAGGCCCGGGGATACCGTCTGCTGGCCGTGTGGGAGAACGGGTTTCGGCACATCACGAACAACAAGCGGCCGATCGTGACTCCGGCCGACCTCCGGGGGATCAAGCTTCGGACGCCACGCGGCGTCTGGCGGGTGAAGCTGTTTCAGGCGCTCGGAGCCAACCCGACGCCCATGGCGTATTCGGAGGTATTCATGGCGCTGCAGACCGGCGTCATGGACGGTCAGGAGAACCCGCTGGCGCAGATCTACAGCGGGCGGTTGCACGACGTGCAAAAATACCTTTCGCTCACCGCTCACGTGTATACGCCCGCGTTCGTCACGGTCGGTACGACCCGCTGGGATCGTCTGCCCGAAGACGTGCAGACCCTCGTAGCGGACGTCGCCGCCGAGATGCAGGATTTCGTGTACGAGACGGCGGTTCGGCTGGAGGAGGAGTACCTGGCCGACATGGTGGCGTCGGGGATCGCGGTGAACGAAGTGGACCGGGCCGCCTTCCTCGCGGCGGGTCAGCCCGTGTACGACGAGTTTGCGGCATCGGTCGAAGGAGGGAGGGAGTTGATCGCGAAGGCGGCCGCGGCGGGCCAGCGCTGAGCGAGCAGGGCGTTTCGCCGGCACGGCGTCCGGGCTTCGCATTCGCCCGCCCGCTCGGATCGATCCTCGAGGGGGTGGTGCTGGGCCTCATGGGGGCCCTGGCCATCACCGTCCTCCTGGGCGTGGGGTTCCGCAAGGTCGGCGCGGCGCTCGTGTGGTACGATGAGGTGGCGGCGATCCTCCTGGCCTGGCTGACCTACTACGGGGCCGCGCTCGCCGCCCTTCGGCGCGCCCACATCGGGGTTCCGACAGTGTTCCGGGCGCTGAGCGGGGTCCCGCGGCTCGTCATGTTCTGGACAGCGGAAGCGCTGGTGATCGGCTTTTTCCTCGTCGTCGCCTGGGCGGGCTGGCAGGTCTTGCTGGTAATCGGGGGCGACACGCTGATCAGCTTGCCGTGGGTGCCGGCCCGCCTGGCCCAGTCCGTCATCCCGATCGGCGCGCTGCTGTTCGTCGCGGCCGAGGTGGCGAGCATCCCGAGCGCGCTCGACGAGGGGCGGGACGGGGAGGGGGCGTCATGATCTTCCTCCTCATGTTCCTCGGACTGCTGGTCCTCGTGACGATCAACGTTCCGATCGCGGTGGCGCTCGGGATCGTCGCGGTGGTGGCGATGGTCGCGACGTCGGGCGCCGCCGTCCTGCCCAACGTGGGGCTGGTCATGTGGGACGGCGCCACATCGTTCCCGCTGATCGCCATCCCGCTGTTCATCCTGGCCGGCGCGATCATGAACGCGACGGGAATCTCTCGTCGTCTGATCGCGCTCGCCTCGGCGTTGGTCGGGTTCATTCGAGGCGGTCTCGCGATGGTGAGCATCTCGGCCTCGCTGTTCTTCGCCGAGATCTCCGGGTCGGCGGTGGCCGACGTGGCGGCGCTGGGATCGATCCTCATTCCCGCCATGAAGAAGCGGGGCTATTCGACACCGTTCGCCGCGGCCGTCATGTCTTCGGCCGCCACACTGGCGGTCATCATCCCGCCATCGATCCCGATGATCATCTATGGCGTGATGGCCGAGGTCTCGATCGTCGAGTTGTTCGTGGCAGGGATCATCCCCGGCGTCCTGGGCGGGCTGCTGATGATGTTCGTCGCGTGGCTCTACGCCCGCCGACACGACTTTCCGGTCGAAGAGGCGTTTCAGCTCCGGCGAGTGGCCGAGACGTTTCGCGAGGCCGGGTGGGCACTGCTGCTCCCGGGGATCATCCTGGGCGGGATCTTCACGGGATGGGTCACGGCGACTGAAGGGGCCGGGCTCGCCGTCCTGGCCGCGCTGATCATCGGCGGCCTGCTGTATCGGGAGCTGGATCTGGCTCGGCTCAAGGAGGCCATGCTCGAGGGCGGGGTTCAAACCGCGGTCGTGATGCTCCTGGTGGCCGCGTCGGCGGTGCTGGGCGATTTTCTCACCGAACTGCAGGTCCCGCAGCGCGTCGCGGCGGGGATCATGGGCGTGACGAACAGCCCATGGATCATCCTGGCGCTGCTCAACGTGTTCTTCCTCGTGATCGGGTTGTTCCTCCATTCCGCGGCGGCGATCATTCTCGTGGTGCCGATCGTGATGCCTCTGGTGCGGGCGGCCGGAATCGACCCCGTGCACTTCGGGCTGATCGTGACCCTGAACCTCGGCATCGGTCAGCAGACTCCGCCCGTCGCGAGCGTACTCGTGACCGCTTGCTCCGTCGCGAAAGCGGACATCTGGGAGGTCAGCAAGGTGAACGTGCGCTTTGTCGGCGTGCTCCTCTTCGTGCTGCTGCTGGTGACGTACCTGCCCGCGATTCCGATGGCTCTCGTGGAACTGTTCTATCGTTAGCGATCGTTTTCGGTGGATGCCCAGACGCCCGAGAGGGCGGAGCGCGTCTCCGACGCGAGCGCGTAGTCACCCGAAGCCTCGGCGGCCTCGGCCAGCCCCACGAGCGAGCGAGCGCGGCCCGGGGTCCGGCCCAGCTGTGTGCGGTATGCGTCGATCGCCTCGTCCGGGCGTCCGGCGACCATGAGACCGTCTCCCAGCGCCTCGTAGGTCGGGAGGGAGATGCGGGGCGGACCGAACTCGTAGGGGAGGGATTCTTCCAGTTCGGCGGCCTCGCGGAGCAGGGCGAGCCCGGCGTCCACGGATGCGCCCCAGCGCATCTCGATCATGCCTTCGAGCTCCAGCGCGCTGGCCCTGATCATCGGCGCCGTCGCCTCGCCCATCGCGCCGAGGGCCTCCCGCGCACCGGCCTCATCCGCCTCGAGGACGGCGCGGTATCCGTCCATCCACCGGAGGCGGATCGCGGCCTCGCCGAGAGCGTCACGCCGGAACCGGTCGACGGCCTCCCAGTCTTCCGTGTCGATCGCGTACATCAGCATCATGGATCGGTAGTAGTTGAGCTCGCCCCGGTTCGGTTCCACATCGATACGGGCGGCGCACTTGCCCAGGACGTCGCCCGCCGTGTCGAACCGACCCTGCTGCAGATAACCGTACTCGAGCCACGACGTGTAGTGACCGCACACTCCTTCGCGTCGATCGAGCGTTGCGGCGCGGGCATTCGATACGTCGCGAGCCACCTCGTTGGCGCGGACGACATCATCCCACATGCCGCGTGCGACGAAGATGTGCGACGTCATGTGCTGGGCGTGCGCCGCGCCGGGGGCAATGTCCGAGTACGCGACCGCGGCCGGAAGCCCGAGCGGGGCGTGAATGGGGTCATCGAACGAGTGGATGAGCATGTGGGCGGCACCCGGGTGCTCGGGATTCGCCTCGAACACCGGGCCGGCCACCGAGGCGGCGAGCATGTAGGTCGTGAAGTCTCGACCCTCGTGCGACGTGCCGAGCAGAGCCATCGAGTAGAACACGGTAGCCTCGTCGTCCTCCGGATACGCCTCGTGCAGGCGTCTCATCGCGTCGGCGTACCGGTCGTCACGTTCTTCTTTCGGCCCCTCACCGTAGAGGATCTCCACGGCGTCCATGTACCGCTTCTCCCGCTCGCTGCCCGCCCTGTCCCGACGCGCCTCGGGGGTCGGGGCGAGTCGCGCCAGTGCGCCGAGTGCGGCGTCACGGTCTTGCTGCATCCAGATCGCATGGTTGTAGGTCATCGCTTCGCCCCAGAACGCCAGCGCAAACCCCGGGTCGGCGTGCTGGGCGACCCGGAAGGCCGTCGCGGCGTCTTCGTACTCGAAGGAGTGCATGAGCCGCACTCCGTCGACGAACGCATCCTGGGCCGCCGCCGAACCCGAATTCGTAAAGGAGATGTGGCCGAGGTCCGCGCGCTGAGCCTGCGCGGCCGAGACCGAACAGAACATCAGGACGGCGAACAGAGCGGGTGCGGTCGAACGAGACGTCATGGGGTGCTCCTGGCGGCGAGATTCGGCCGAGGGCGGCGAGCCCGGCCATCGACGCCCGTAAGGTACGCGATCAACTCCACGCGGCGACCGTTTCGGAGACGAAGTCGGCGAACGTGCGCGGGGCATGGTCCAGCACGTGACTCATCGTCGCATAGTCCTCTTCCGATGCGACGAGGCCGTTCTCCAGGAAGTGGGCGAACATCGACCGCAGATCGTCCACCATCCACCCCGGGAGCATGGCCCGAACGCCGTCTTCCCACATTTCGAGGTCATCGCCCGTGTAAATCACCGTGCCGTCGAGCGCGTCGCCCCACGTGTCGACCACATCCTCCCCGGTGAGGGTCTGCGGCCCGACGATCGGGTACCGGTTCCCCTCGTGCCCCTCATCCAGGAGCGCGTTGACGGTCGCGTCCGCGATGTCACGCACATCCACCCGTGTAAGACCGATCTCGCCGATCGGGGCGGGGTAGATCTGCATCTCCATGATGGGCTCGCGGAGCATCAGATCGTTCTGGAAGTAGTTGTTGGGCTCGATCGCGACCCACGGGATGTCGGACGCGAGGATCTCGTCCATGATCGCGATTTTGCTGGCGAAATGGGGCACGTGCGGCGCGGCCTCGACGTTGTGCACGGAGTGGAACACGATTCGGTCGACGCCCGCGGCCACGGCAGCGTCGACTGCCGCCCGGCCGAGACCCGTCTCGTCGGGGTGGAGGGGTGTAAGAAGGTGGATCCGGTCGACTCCATCGAACGCCGCGCCGAGGGTCGACGGATCCTCCAGGTCGCCGTGGACGAGAGTGGCGCCATCGGCCGTAGGCCCGCCAGCGCCTTCCGACCGCGTCATGCACCGAACGTTCGCGCCACGATCGACGAGGCCTCGCACGACGAGACACCCGACCGTCCCGGTCCCCCCAACACACAGAACTTCCATTGCATCCTCCATCGGTAAACGGTCCGTGGCCACCCGCGCGGATCAGCTCGTCCGGGTGTCTTCGGCCACGATCTCCCGCACGCCAGCTGACAGGTCGTCGAGATACTGCTCGAGGTCGTCGGCCGCGATCGGGGGCCCGTGGATCGGCGCGACCACATCGGCGGGGTGCCGCGCGAACATGTCTCGCAGGGCCGCCATCAGCCGATCCGGGTCCACGTAGATGAGCCACCTGAGGGTCTGGTCGTGGAACTCCTTCACCCCATCCGCGCGGCCGACCGCCGGCAGGTCGCCCCACCATACGTCGCAGTCGCCGGGGCGGTGCAGCGTGCCGAACCCGTCGGCGACGAAGAGCGTGCGCGCCTCCTCATCGTAGATCCACGTCGTGTGAGACCGGTCGGCGAGCGGCGGGTCGAGAAACGTGAACCGACGCCCCAGCACGTCCAGCGATTCCCCGATCCTCGCCCGGCGGGCGTATGGCAGACCCTGGATCTCCGGCGAGGCGACGGACGCCACGATCTCGAAATCCCCCCACTGGTCTCGGAACGTCGGAATGTTCGCCGAATGCGGGTAGTCCGAATGGGACAGGATCAGGGAGCGTGGCCCCCGTCCGCCGGTGGCCTCCCCGATCCGCCGGGACAGACTCTCGCGATGATAGAACGAGCCGGAATCGATGAGAATGTCGCCCTCGGGCGCCCGCACGAGGTAGACCGACACGTGCAGATGCCCCCCCTCTTCGGGGAAGCATTCGTGGATCCACTCCACGCCCGACCCGATCTCCAGCGTGCCGCTCACAGGACCCCCGTGCGCCCCGACTCGGCCACGTTCGCGACGACGCGGTTCATCAGATCGAAGTACCGCCCGGAGTCATTGCGGATGGGGAGCCCGTGGGATGGGAACAGGTTGTATCCCTCGAAGTCGCGCGCGAGGCGGTTCGTCGCGGCCTGAACCTTCTCCACATCGACATACTGGAACCAGAACATCACGCGGCTATGGAACGCCTCCAGCCGGCTCACGTCGATCTCTCCGGGCAGCTCGTCCACACAACGCAGGCACTCGTCGGCCATGTGCGGAAACCCGAGCCAGTCGACCGAGAAGAGCGACTTCGTGGTGGTTTCGCTCATCCACGTGTGGAGCGCGGCATCCAGAAACGTGGCCTCCGGAAACCGCACGGTCAGGCCGCCCAGGTCGATCTCGTCGTCAGGTCCGACCAGTATCGCCTGGTCCAGATGATAGAGCGGATGCGTCTCCCCCGCCGCCGGCGCCACGAGCCGGGCCGTCGGGTACCTCCGGAGGATTCGCGTCGCGTTCGCGGCGTGTGGCACGTCTGTATGGGAAAGCGCCAGGTAGTCGAGCGAACGATCGCCCAGAATGGCCTCCAGGGCCTCGATCACGATGTCTTCACCGGCGGGCGAGAGCGTGTCGAACATGAGCGACCGTTCACCCGTGAGGAGATACGCGTTCTGCGGCACGTGCAGCTCCAGCTCCGGGGTACACCAATCCACACCGAGCGCCGTCACGGCGTCCGCGATGCCCTGGCGGTTCGGCCCGCATTCCTGAATCCAATGGATTCCGGGTACCACTTCTCTATGCGTTCGCATGCCGGACAGAGTGCGTCGCTTCCAGGGACGAGGCCAGTGGCCGTGTGGATCGTGGCCGCGCAGGCTCTCTCATCGCGGACGCTCGCCGCGCGGGCTCCACGCGCCCACATTCGATCACATGCCGACGCCCCGACTACGCTCGCCTTCCGCCATGGCGCGTTCGCTCGCCGCGCTTCTCCTCGCCGGATCGTGGACCGGCTGCGCGCCGGCCGACCCGGCGCGAGCACCCGCACGCGAAGTGCTGTTCTACATGGGAGGGAGTGGGGAGCGGGCTCTCGACGTATTTCGGGCCCACGCCGACCAGATTTCCATCGTCTCGCCGCAGGCGTTTCGAACCGATTCCCTCGGCAACGTCGAGGGTGGTGTCCACCCCGAAGTCCTGTCGGTAGCTCGCGAGCACGGAGTCCGCGTGATCCCGCTGATCGTGAACCCCGGGTTCGATCAGGCGATCATGCACGCCCTGCTCTGGAACGACGACGCGCGACGCCGAACGATCGATGCGTTCGTCTCGTTGGCGGTCGAGCACGGCTTCGACGGCTGGCAGTTCGACTACGAAAATTTCCACGTCGACGACCGCGACGCGTTCACGGCATACTACCGCGAGACCGCAGCCGCCTTTCGAGATGCGAACCTCTCGCTTTCAGTAGCGGTCGTTCCCACCGATGGGAGCGCCGGCACGACGACGTTCCAGACCTACATGCAGGACAACTGGCGAAACGGGTTCGACATCGCGGCACTGGCGGAGGCGGGGGATTTCGTCTCCTTGATGACGTACGCGCAGCACGGCGGCCCGACCGCGCCGGGACCGATCGCGGGGCTCCCCTGGGTGCGGCGCATGCTGGACTACGCGCTCGACAGCGGTGTGCCGGCCGAAAAGATCTCGCTCGGGATTCCGACCTATTCCGGTCTGTGGTATCCCGTCTACGACGAAGATCGAGGCGCGCGCGTCGGCGGGTTCGAGGTCTCACACACCCGGGCACGAGAGGCAGTGGAACGGCACGACCCGGACCTCACCTGGTTGCCCGAGGTCGGCGTGCATTACGGTTTCTGGTCGAACGAGGGAATCTACGAGTGGCTCTTTCTCGAAGACGCCCGATCGCTCGAATCGAAGTTGGACGTGTTCGACGAGTACGAGGGTCTGCGGGGCGTGTCGGCCTGGGTGCTCGGAGCCGAGGACCCGGACATCTGGGAGGTCCTCGCCCGGCGCATGCCCGCGGCGCGCGGCCCTCGATGAGACGGGCTGGCTCCCTGAAGCAGCCTCCTGAACGGGTTTTTCAGCAGCCTACGGGCTGAACGGCGAGAAATGCTCCCGGAGCAGAGCGTTCACCTGGTCGGCGGCCTCCTCCGGCACCCAGTGACTGATTCCCTCGAGCACCTCGAATCGGTAGGGTCCTTCGATGAAGTCCGCCGTCAGTTCCGCTCCCTCGCGCCCGAGCGCCGTATCGCCCGTGCTCCAGATGTACATCGTCGGCATTCGGATCGGCGTGATCTGTCCCGGATCCACGTCGAGGTTCATCGCTCGATACCAGTTCAGGGCCGCTCCGATCGCCTCGGGGGTGCCGAGCACGTCCACGTACTCCTGGGCTTCTTCCGGGGTGAGCCCACCGTAGATGCCTCGCAGCACCGCAGCGTCGTTCGCGAGGAACATCTGCCCGGCGCCCTCCGACTGGAAGGTCTCGAAGTAGCTCGACATCTGCGCCTGCTGTCCGTTGGGGTCCGCGAGCGCCTGCGAGAAGGCGAAGGGGTGCGGTACCGAAATCGGGACCAGGGACAGTACCCGGTCGGGGTACAGGAGACCCGCGAACCAGGTGACGACGGCTCCCCAGTCGTGGCCCACGACATGAAACGTCTCTGCCCCCACCGCGTCCGCCATGCCCATGAGGTCTTCGACGAGGTTCGGTATCGCGTACGCCTCGACCCCCGCAGGGCGCGCGCCAGCCGAGTACCCGCGCTGATTCGGCGCGATCGCCCGAAACCCCATGGACGCGAGGACGGGCAACTGGTGTCGCCACTCGAAGGCCGACTGAGGGAACCCGTGGAGGAGAAAGACCACCGGGCCATCGACCGGGCCCGCCACGAGCGCGTCGAACACGAAGTCCCCGACCTCGATCTGCGTTTCCTCGATCATCGATTGCCCCGTCAGCGAAGTGGCGCCGGTGGCGAAGACCAGCGCGACAGCGAGCCCGGCCATCGGCAGAAGCCCTCGCGCGTGGAGCGACGTTTTGCGGCCCCGCGTGGTGTTCCCCATGGCAATTCTCTCCCGTAAAACGGTGATGGAGGCAGCAGCCTGGCTATCCTTCGTCTCCAGAGCCCTTCTTGGAGAGGAGTTTCCAGACGACATACCCGACGATCGCGAGCACCAGCAACGACGGCACCCACCCCAGCAGGTTCATGACCGCGCCGAACGCGACGATACCCGCGACGCCTTCGACGCGACCGAGCCATCGATTCCGACGGCGGGCCTTGTCGATCTCTCCCTGCGTGAAGATTTCGGGAAGGTTGTCGAAATCTTTCATCGGTGCCTCCCGTATAGAGCTACGGCTGTTCGATCCATTGTTGGTACGACGTTCGTACGAATTGCGGGCGGACGACGTTTCCGAGGCTCGCGTGTCAGGCGCGCCGGGACAAGGGGCTCGAGATTCCGGAGGCGCGTGCGTGATCGACCGCACCGCCGTACTCTGGTGCAACTCTTGGGTTCAAAGGACTTGGAAAGATGGCCTCGACTTCCGATCCCCCTTCCGATCCGAGCGTGGATGAGCGACTCGCCCAGGCGGAGGCGCTGATCATCCGTCTGCTCACGCGGGCCATGATTCCGCTCGTGATCGTGATCGGCCTGACCGCCGCGCGCATCGCTATCGGGACGTTTGGCCCGCGCGGGACGACGATTCTCCTGTACGGGGCCATCGTCGCCGGCGTGACGATGTTCATTTACGCCCTCCCGACCGTGCTCATGGCGCGAGGGGCCCCCCGGCCGTGGTGGACGGGGATCGCGTCCATCCTCGGCATCTTTCCGCTGGTTTACGGCGTCTACCTGGGAGCGGTGGGGGGCGCGCTCGGTGCATTCAGGGCGGAGTCGATCCTCGAAGCGGCTCTCGGCTTGCTGTTCTTGCTCGCGGGGTTCGCGTACGTGCGGGACTTCTCGCGTCTCGCCGTCCTCGGCCGCGGAATCGAAGCGACCCTTTCCGCGGGTTAGAAGAGTGCTGAAGACGTCCGGCGGGCCGCGCGGTTGATCCGTCGCCTCTCTGTACATCCTCCCATCGTATGGAACATTACGATTCGTAATGTTCCATACGGACTCCCGGGATCGTGACACCATGCGCCCGGGGCGCGACATTCACGATGGAGGCCACACGTGCGTAAAGCGGTCAGGATCCTCGGGGCGATCGGTCTGGTCGGGACCATCGCACTCGTCATCATGGGATTTCGCGGCAAGGCGGCGATAACCGCCATCTACGAGTCGAACTTCCGGCTGCTGTCATCGCTGCCCGATTCACTCGACCTGGACGAAGGCCGGCGGTGGAGCGTGGTGAACGGCTGTCGCGATTGTCATGGAGATGATCTGGGCGGTGCGGTGATGATCGACGCTCCGCCATTTTTCGTCGTCGCGCCCAACCTTACCGGCGGGCGCGGGGGCGTCGCCGGTTCGT